>JBBQRC010000005.1:0-24939 GCA_038215215.1 Pirellulales bacterium | reverse complement strand
CAATATTTCGGGAGGCGACATCATCTTGGTCGAAAATGGTGTCGACGACCAAGCACTACTCTCCATCAACACGGATACGCCAGCCGGCTTTTTTGACGTAACTTTCATGGGCGATGCGATCTTTGACAATCAGGTGAACACTGCAAACTTGGTAGCTTTGATTAACGCTTCGGCTCCCACGACGATCTCCGCAGATTTTTTCGCTCAAGGAAACTATTCGGGTTCAGTTACCTCCGCAGTCACTGCGGTACCCGAGCCGAATTCATCGGCCTTGCTACTTGGCGGTGTGGTCTTGGGCGTCTTTAGGCGGTGGCGGCGTAAGCTTGGGACTCGCCGGAGTGCGAGTTCGGCGATCCTAACGTAGACGGCAACCTTTGGAGGACGATATTTCGGCTACAATACCGACGGCGGTAAACCTAGATCCGAACGGAGCCTCAGGCATGCTAAGTTTTGTTAATCCATGGCGGCAGTCGGCTAGCAACTCGCGGCGAGACTTCCTGCGAGTCGGCGGTTTTGGGCTTGCCGGCCTCACACTGAACCAAATCCTCGCGCCGCAAACCCTTGGCAGCATTCAGAAATCGCCGCTCCGCGACAAGTCTGTCGTGTTTCTCTTCATGCACGGCGGGCCTTCGCAATTCGAGACTTTTGATCCAAAGATGTCCGCGCCGTCAACCATCCGCAGCGCGACAGGCGAAATCGCCACCAGCGTTCCCGGCGTTACGTTCGGCAGCACATTCGAGAAACTGGCGCAGCGAGCCCATCTGTTCAACATCGTCCGATCGTTCGTTACCGGTGATGGCAATCATGATATCAAACCGGTGATGAGCAAAGATACTTTGAAAGCCAATCTTGGTTCGCTTTACGCGCGCGTCGCCGGACCCATTCGCACTCAGACGGCGATACCAACTAACGTCGCATTGTTTCCCCGGGCTGTCGAACCTGAAGCCGGCCCGGCCATCAACAACTTTGGTAACTTTGAATCGTCAGGCGAATTTGGTAGCGCCTTTGCACCGTTTGTTCCCGGCGCTGGTGCTGGCTTGCAGCAAGATATGCGGCTCAACTTGCCGCATGATCGTCTGTCCGATCGCCGTGCGCTGCTAGCCGGATTGGATTCGTGGAAACGATTTGCGGCAGCCAACAAGACTATCGACGGCTCGCAAGCTCTGCAGCAACTTGCGTTCGACGCACTGATCAATGGAGTCTCCGATGCATTCGATCTCAAACAGGAAGATCCTGGGGTAATCGCTAGCTACGATACCCGGCCGCATTTCAATCCAGATCGAATCGATAGGAAATGGAAGAACCACAAACACTACGCCGACCACGGCACCTCAATCGGTAAATTGCTTTTGCTCGCGCGGCGGCTGTGCGAACGCGGTTGCGGCTTTGTGACCATCACAACCAGCTTTGTGTGGGATATGCATGCCGATGTGAACAACGCTACGATGCGCGAAGGGATGGGTTACGTCGGAGCTCCCTTTGATCATGCTGTTGCGGCGTTCATTGACGACATCGAAGCTCGGGGCCTGCGCGAAAAGATCCTGCTAGTCTGCTGCGGTGAGATGGGCCGCTCACCGACCATCAACGCGGCTGGTGGGCGCGATCACTGGGGCAACCTCGCTCCGCTAATGCTCTACGGCGGCGGCTTGAAGACCGGCCAAGTCATCGGTCAGTCCTCCCGCGATGGCGGCACGCCGGCATCAGACGCGATCACGATTCAAGACTTGATCGCCACGATCATCCACACTCTGCTAGATGTCGACCAAGTCCGCGTAACCGGTGGCCTGCCTCGCAATCTGCTCGATGTTGTCGCACGCGGTACACCGATACGCGGCCTGTAAAGATTCAACGCGATACGTTCCCGATTTTCCGCATTAGAAAATATTTGGACACGTTAAATTAGCCTATCCAGGTATCCGTCCAATGCCATGTCAGCAAATCCAACGACCTCAGTAACGCGAGGGTCGAGTTCTTCCCATTCTGCTGCCGGCAGCCCCCAGCACAAAAAATCGTTAAAACCGCCAATTAGACTATAAAGATCGCGGATTATCAAAATCGTTGCTCAAGTAGGGCCTGGCAGCCTATACTGACATGTATAGTTCCAAGTCTCTTGGGTGCTACCTCTCCGACACATCCGCTACATTTTGTCCACTTATGTCACACTATTTCGAGGGCCGCTGCCAATGCGCGGGCAACTAAGTATCCTTGTTAGATTTTGCTTAATCAGCTCGTATTATCTCACGAGCTTTTCTCGTACTGCGCTGGCCGCAGACGACTACCCACCCTTCGACAAAGTGATCGAGGGCTTCACCAAGGTCGTCGCACCCACCGACGACCCGCGGATGATGTATGACATCTACGTCAATGACAAAGACGGCCAGTTGCTACTGGAAATACCCAAGAACTACGCGGAAAAGAAGTACTTTATCGGTTTGACGGTTGCCAGCGGTCAAATTTTTGCTGGCCTTCAAGCAGGGGATTTTTACGTCCAGTGGCGGCAATACAACAAGCGTTTGGCGTTGCTCAGCCCAAATGTCGACATTCGATCCAATGGCGATAACGAGTCCAAGGACTCCGTGAAGCGGTTGTTTACGGCTAGAGTGCTCTTGGATTTACCGATCTTGGCGATTTCGCCAAAAGGCGGTTTGCTAATCGATGGCGACCAACTGCTCGTCGGTAACGCCTCGGTCTTTTTCGGCAGCGACGGTCGCAGCAAAAATCCCGGACTGGCGAAGATCATCAAGCACAAGGCATTCCCACAGAACATCGAGCTCGCGTTTGAATTACCAGACACCAGCGGCAATCTGCAAACACTGTATTATTCGATCAGTGAGATCCCGGCCAGCACTGGTTACACGCCGCGAATTGCCGATCAGCGCATCGGCTATTTTACTACTTCCTACGCCGACTACGGCAAGTACAAAGAAGATGAAGTGGCAGTGAACTTCATCAACCGTTGGCATTTGGAAAAGCGCGATCCATCGCTGAAGATTTCTCCGCCCGTGGAGCCCATTCGGTTTTATATCGAACACACCACACCGGTGCGATACCGCCGCTGGGTCAAGCAGGGGATTGAATTTTGGAATCAGGCTTTTGAGAAGGTCGGCATTTCGGACGCCATCGAAGTCGTCTATCAAGACAAGTCGACTGGGGCCAACATGGACAAGGACCCCGAGGACGTTCGCTACAACTTCGTCCGCTGGTTGAACAACAACCAAGGAACCGCCATCGGTCCGAGTCGCGTCCATCCAGAAACAGGACAGATTCTAGACGCCGACATCGTGCTCACTGACGGCTGGATTCGTTATTTCAATGAAGAGTTCGCCGACTACATGCCATTACTGGCCATGGAGGGTATGGGGCCGGAGACAGAGGCATGGCTGGCCGAACATCCCAATTGGGACCCACGCGTGCGTTTTGCTCAACCAAGCGACAGGCCGCGAATCGCTTCGCAATTGAGGAGCAATCTCTATCAATTGAATGGCGGTTCATTGGACTTACAGCGCCACACTCAGCTGATGGGGGACGATGTCCTGGATGGTCTCGTCGGTCGAACCAGTCAGGTTAATGGCTATTGCTTGGCCGCCCAAGGGCGTCGCATGGACACCGCCGTGATCCGCATGCTGCTGGAAATCGGAGCGGATAATATTCTGGCAGACGATGTCGATGATGATGCTGCTGCAGAAGCAGACAAGGAAGGTAAGAAGAAGGAAAAAGAAAAGAAGAAGGGGGAAGAACCGGCTTCCACCAAACCTGAAGACAAAAAGTCTGATGACAAAAAACCTGAGGAAGAGACGAAAAAAGCCGACGAAAGCAAAGTGGAAGTTGCCAAAAAGGAAGAGCCCAAAAAGCCGGTGGAACCCATGCTCGACGGAATGCCGGAGCAATTTGTTGGCCCGCTATTGGCTGATTTGGTGGCGCACGAAGTTGGTCACACGCTCGGCTTGCGTCACAATTTTAAGGCCTCCAGCATCTACAAGTTGAAGGACATTAACAGCCACGAGGTCAAGGGAAAAAAACCGTTTGCTGGTTCGATAATGGATTATTTGCCACTGAACCTCCGCTTGGTCGACGGTGAAGTCCAAGGGGATTACGGCATGCTGACGCTGGGACCTTACGACTTCTGGGCGATCGAATATGGCTACACCTTCGAGAAGGACCTTAAACCCATTCTAGCGCGCGTTAGCGAACCTGAACTTCAGTTCGCAACCGACGAGGACACCGCCGGCCCAGATCCTCTCGCGAGACGTTATGACTTCAGCGAGAACCCGCTGGACTACGCGCGTGAGCAAGCGGTCTTGATCGAACGCTTTCGGAAGAAGATTATCTCTAACTACGTGAAAGACGGGGACAGTTGGACCAAGGCGCGTAAAGGCTATGAATTGACTCTCAGCCTACAGATGAGAAACAGCAGCATGATGTCTAATTGGATTGGCGGCGCGTTCATCAACCGCGACAAGAAAGGTGACCCAAAAGGACGGATGCCGCTGCAAGTTGTTCCCGCCAAGCAGCAACGAGATGCCTTACAATTCGTGCTGGAGAGTACTTTCCGCGATGAGGCTTATGCTCTCACACCAGAGCTATTGCAACGTCTGACAAAAGACTTCATGGGACGCTCCTCCGGCGACCCGGCTTGGCCTGTTCACGACCGCATCCTGTCGATGCAAGCTTCGGCACTGACCTCGCTCATGAATTCGACAGTCCTCCGACGTGTGTACGACAATGAATTCCGCATTCCCGATAGCGAAGACGCTTTTACCCTGCCAGAGCTATTGGATTCTATCAGCGGGGAAATTTGGAGCGAATTGGGAAACAAGCTGGATAAGAAGTATTCAGCCCGTCAGCCAGCAATAAGCAGCTTACGTCGCAACCTGCAACGCGAACATATGGAGCGGCTCATTGACTTGACCATGCCTAACAACGGCAGCTCTGCTGCCTATAAGGCCATTTCCAATCTATGCATGATGCAACTGACGGATCTCAAGTCCAAGATCAGTGGCAGTCTCCAAGCGGGCGTTAACTCGTTAGACCCCTACACCAAAGCTCACCTGAGTGAGGCGGAACAGCGGATTACCAAGGCTCTGGACGCCAGTTATGTTTACAATCAAGCCCCGCCAGCCACGATGTCCTTCCCGTTTTTTATAGGCCAGCCGACTGGGCAAACAACCGAGCAAACGACAGTCCCTGATCAGCCAGCCCTGCGCCCCGCTGACCCAGTTCCCCAGGTTGAACCCGTTCAGCCCAACTAAACCTTTTGCAGCATGTGCTTGGCCAGCTTATTTCCAGCCAACGCAAAAGCATGTCGCAACATAACGGCTCCGGCTCAAACCGGGGCCGCTTTTTTGTTTGATCGTTCTAATTCTAGCAAAGCCGATGCTAGCAATCTTGGCTGCTAAACCGCTCCGGTTGTATCGGCTGAGTCAAGCCACTGCGTTTTGAGGTTCCGCTATCCAGCCTGTTGAGTGAATGTGTGAGTTCCCGCGATCCGATGGGACTTCTGTATGAAGTAACGATGCTTGCGGATTTGCGGACATTCTCTGCGATGCGCGACTGGCGACGACGCACCTCGGTGCGTGCGCCAGGCGGTATCGCGTGGAGATGCCGGATTGCCGCTCACGTGCGAGGGCAGGACGCTCTCGATTTTAGTGACTTCAAGAGGCAAGGAAGCCATGCGACGAAGAACTATGATTGGCAAGCCTTGGCTGCGCGCAGCGTTAGTCGTAAGTTGCCTGCCCGCCACATCCGCCGTCGCGCAAGATCGCTTTATCCATCAACCCACGCAGTCGTCGGTAAAGGCCATCGCCAAGGAGCAAACGCAGCTCGACGCCAGTCGCCGGGTCATACCGCAGGTGCCCGCATCGAGTTCGCCAATCTTCGGGAGCTCGTTGTATCTGAACCAGAGCGCGCCGACGCCTTCACTTGAATGGGATGCCCGGACAGCTCAACGCACATTTGTGGCGCAGCCCAATTCGAACCCTGTTGAATCGACACCGGTGGCACGTAATACTACTTCGCCGCAGCGAGATCCGCTCGCCGCGTTTCGGCCAGCCCCAGCATCGCCAGCCAGCACTCCTCAACCTCAGGCCAATAACCACGAACTTCAGGCTAATACACACGGCAGTTCGCCCACACGAGCGACGGCCCCGCGGGCCTCTGCGGCCGCTCAGAGTTTACAGTGGGTCTCCAAATCAGCCGAAGAAGGCCTAGCCAACGTCAACGTCTCGAAGGCACCCGTACCACAATCACACCAGTTTGTAGCGGTTTCGACGCAACAACTCGATCAACCCAACCATCCACAACCTGGTCAACCAAACTATCAAACGGTGACACCGCTTGATAGGGAAATGTCCCAACAGCGGTTCGCGGAAATCGAAACACGGATGTTGGAATGGGAGTCTAAATTGTCCGCTTCCGTTGGCGACAGTCAGGCGGTAGTAGACAAGTCCACTGTGGCCATGTTGGTCTCTAGCAAAATTCTGAACGATCCTAAGTTCAGTTCAGATCGCCAGTCGCGATTAGAAATTTCCCCGGTCGAAACGCCACACGGCTGGCAAGCGATTGGGCAGCAACTGACCGCCAAATTAACGCTCTGCGAGGGATTAATTGGCCGCGGCGCCTACTACTCAGCGCGCGAAGAAGCTGAAGCGGGAGCGCTGCTCCTGCTGCGTCATCTGGATTTGATTGGCAATGCGTGCTATAGCGAACCAACTTGGCTGGCGGCTCAACAAGCGCTCAGCGAAGCAGAGGGTTTTGTAGTGGCTCAAGCTTCCTCCGCTGACGCGGGGCAGATGAAACGACTGATTGATTCCCATGAGACATCGCTGCTTAAAGGTGTTGATGTAGATGAAGTTTCACCTGCGATCGCAGCTCAACATTACCGCCTGCTGGCTGAACAATTATTAGTTGATGCTGCGCAGAAACATCCATGGGCCAGCGAGCTCTATTACGTTATGGGGAGAGCCTGCCAGGCGGAGGCGGATCAAAACCAAGAGCAAGCTGATTCGCTCCGCGCTCAGGCGCTGTGTTATTACCGCGCCGCTCGAGCGACGCAGCCAACCAATGCAATCGCATGCAATCAGTTGGGCTTCCTGCTGCTACAAATGGATCGACCTGCAGAAGCTCGCGACGCCATAGCTGCTGCCCTGACGCAACGCCGCGAGGATGCTTTCTTGTGCAACATGGTGGAAGCCAGTCGACGACTGGGTGACACGGCCACTCAGCACTGGGCCCGTCAGACGTTGGCCTATCTGCGATCGAGCCAACCTGTGCAGGGCAATGAGCCGCAGGTCATCGAATTGAATCCCCAAGAGTTTGCGAAACTGAGTCCGTACGCGGGTAGTCCGCAATCTGCTACGCCGACGCCTGCCCCCGCGCTCGCGCCATCGTCAAACCACAACCGAACTGCCATGGCGCCAATGTCAGGTGGATTGCGATAGTTGAGATTCACCGCCACGCTTAAGACCAAGAGTTTTCCATGCGAAGTCAAACAGTCTGTCGTCAGTTAGCGTTTTGCTGTGGGCTCGGCGCAGTGTTCGCGTTTACGAGGCAGTTGCCGGCGCAACCGGTAATGCCTGCGCAACGGGCCTTGCCGGGGCAACAGGCCTTGCCGGGGCAAAATATGAATTCTGCCGCTCCGAGATATGTGCAGCCGCAGGGTCGCGGGGTTTTCCAAGTACCAACTGCTTACGCGGGGACCCCCGTTCGTGCCACGACAGCTTCGCAGCACTTGCCCCCACCTCAACAGTTTGCTGGGCCAGACACTGAACCCGCCGAAATGCATCCTGCCGAGGCACAAATGTTGGCCGCAACATCGGCCACTGAGCAGCACTTTGATTACCCGCCCATGGCTGGCACACATGATCGTTGCGGCTTTTCGGCTTGCAATGCACCAACTCAACCCCAAGTGGCCGCGGGAAGATGCCAGCCACGGACCGTAGCCATAGATTGTGCGGACAATTGTTGTGGAGCGCAAGGCTGGAGGGACCTGCATCCCTATCCGTTCCAACCACTGGCACACGGCGAGTACCTTGGTCCGACCCGCTTGCCAGCGACACTCGACTATCGTATTCGCGTTGGCGATCAACTCCGCTTCATTTTTATCGATTCACCCGCGCCGACGATCGAGTCCTACAAGCTAATGATTGGGGACGAGATCCAAATCGAATCAACGACGGACGCAGCTATTCGTCGAGGGGATCTCGTGCTTGGACGCGGCCTGACCATTCAACCGGACGGCAAAATCACGGTCAGCTTGATTGGGCAGATTCACGCTGCTGGCTTAACCATACCGCAATTGCGACACAACCTCGAAACGGCCTACTTGGCTTACATTCGCGAACCTTCCATTGACGTTACGCCCATCAAAACCAACTCGCTAAAAACCTCGATTTTGAACTCTGTGGATGCGAGGTTTGGTGCTGGCGGACAAAATTACATCGATCTTGTCCATCCAGATGGCACCGTGCGACTTCCGAAAGTGGGCGCCGTTTGCGTTCAAGGAATGACGCTCGATGAAATCAAGCGTGAAGTAAATTTGAGATACCGCCAACTGGTTGCGGGTTTAGAGATCGAGCCGATTATCAACGCCGAGGCGGCTCATTTTGTGTTCGTTACAGGCGAGGTCGGCACCCCTGGTCGCTACCAGTTACTCGGTCCCACCTCGGTCACGCAAGCCATTGCGTTGGCGGGCGGAACCAAAATCAGCGGCAATCTGCGCGAGATCGTCATCTTCCGCCGAGCCGAAGACTGGCGATTGCTGGCCACGAGAATTGACCTACGCGGCGCTCATTTAGGCAAAGTCCCAACGCCCGCTGACGAAATTTGGTTACGCGATAGCGACTTGGTGATCGTACCCCAGACCCCAATCAAGTTGTTCAACAATTTCGTCAAGCAGGTGTTCACGGATGGTGTTTACGGAATCGTTCCGTTCGGCGGTTACTCCATTAGTCAGTTTAGAGGTGGCTCTTTTGGTAACTAGCGGTCGCAATGTGAAGACGCAGACGCTCAATCCCACCACCAGCGCCCATGCGCCGCGCTGGGCACCGCGGCTTCGTCCAAGACGACCGAGGCTGTCAGAAATTTGGATTGACGCCACTGCGATCGGGCCGCCAGTTGCTTGACATCCATGGTCACGCCACCACTAACAACCGCCACGATCGTACCGGACTTCAACCGATGCCAAGTCGTTAAGCCCTCGACAGTTTTTGGCGCATCGACTTGTTCATCGTTCGCCAGGGCCCGCCCCAATCCGCACAAATTGGGAAACCAAGCCCGCCAATTGCCCTGACCGGTACTTTCGAGCGCCAACTGCAGCGCTAGTCCCCCTTCAAAAACGCCACATAGCCGCGCATAGGAGGGATGCGTTTGACGCAACTGCGGCAAAAACCGAGTCATTTCACGAGCAAATTTGTCAGCCGCTTCGTCCTGGGCACCCGTCGGAGTCCGTCCTGTCTGATGTGAAACCCACTGTTGTTCACTCAAGACTTGGACACAATGTTCGGGCAATTGGAAGATATTCCCTGCGGCTGACGATTCAACGGGTAAGTCGGAGAATGCAAACCACCAGCGAATCATGCTCTGTTTCGGTACAACGGCCTGTTCATCCAGAAAATCAAAATAGCTTTTGATACGAGGGCTAGTCACCGCGGTGCCGAAACCGACTCGCTTCATGTGTTCATCCGCATCAATCAAGGCGATGGCCGTACTGCACTGCGGAGACATGCCAAAGACGCTGATGGAATGCGCGCCAACCTTGGCCTGGAGCTGCTCGACCACTAGCTTGGGATTGCGTGCTAATCGCTCCAGCGTGCCGCGCTCACCCAGCAACTGTTGTGCAGCCAGCAAGCCTTCATTGGTAGGTTCGATGGAACATCCCATGGGGGCCGTCGTGGCGTTGATCAGTGAAGCGGTAGTAGCAAGGTCTTGAAGCAAGAAGCCATGTTCGCTCTCGCCTGCTGGACCGGCGAGCAGCACATCCTCTTCAGCGGCCAGGACTTTGACATACTGGATACGCGTCAACCCGGCTAACTTGAGCAGATCGAGCGTGGGTTGCACACCACGGTTTCGCGAGTCCGCCAAGCTGGCCTCGATCTGCCTAAGCGAAATCGTCCGCAACTGGCTCGGCTGACGCCAAGGATGCCGGGGGGCCTCGGCGGCTGGCTTGTGCAAATCAAACGTTAGCTTCTCGGATTCTTTGAGTCGTCGCAGATACCCTTGGGGATCCACATACACACCCGCCGGATACGGTGTGATCGTATTCTGCCCACCTGCTAGCAACCACGAATCGGGATCGATGGTCTGCTGAATCAGCATCATGAGCGTATCGAAGTCCGCAACCACAGAGCCACCGAGCGCAGTGGCTGGTAAGGGCGCCGCGGTTGGTGGCGAGGTTCCGCGAACACCACCAGCAGAGTTGCTGGCTGGTGTTTGGCTTTCCCCGATCTTGGGCCAACAGGCCAGTATGCACAACAAAACCAGCGCATACCTCCAAGCGATGCAATAGCCGCGACGGCGCAATTGGGCCGTCGCCGAAGACATTAGTAACATAACATTCTCCTCAGCTCTGTTCGCCAGGTACAAGAAATCACTGTATGCCAACCGAGATTATACCAATCAGATGGCCTCAGGCCCACGCTCACCCGTGCGAATTCGAATGCAATCGTCCATGGGGAGTATAAATACTTTACCATCCCCAATTTGCCCCTTCTCACCAGTCTTGGCGGCGGACAAAACTGCGTTGACGGTAGGCTCCACAAAGTCATCGTTGACAGCGATCTGCAACTGCACTTTGCGCAACAAATTAATTGATATTTCGTGCCCGCGGTAAGCACCCGCTTGCCCTTTCTGTCGGCCAAAGCCTTGGCAATCTAACACGGTAAGCCGAAACACTTCCACCTCAGTGAGCGCTTGCTTGACAGCTTCAAGACGGCTAGGCTGGATGATGGCTATGATGAGTTTCACGTGATTTAGTTGATCTCTTGAAGATGGAAACTGGCAGGCGCAGGCTGCAAATCAATGCAGTCGTGCCTTCGCTGCGTGCAGTGCTGCCTGCGCAAATTACTGCCCCGTGGTTAACGCAACTATACAAAAACAGCAGCACTTTGTCAGTGGGCGGAGTAGGCCGAAGACCGCCGCGCGCTGCGTTAAATCTTGCGGCTACGGCGTCAATTAGAAAACGGCTTTTGCCCGAGCCAAAGAAATACCCCGGCCCGGATGAGTGAGGCGGACACTCATCGCGAGCCATTGGGGCACTCTTCTGGCCCAGGCAGAGCCGAAGCAGCCTTAAGCAACTTGAATATTAAAAGTCACCTGAAGCAGGGTTTTAAGCCAAGCCCCAGGCAACTTGGGTAGGGTGAACCAAAGCTATCTTGTGAAAACTCTCTACTAGCCAACGCGGGCCAACTCGGCTGGGTAAGCGTGCATGCCGTGCTCGGAGATATCCAACCCGGTCTGCTCTTCTTCTCGACTGACCCGTAGGAACTTGATCGCCTTCAAGATCGAGAACAAAACAAACATGGTTCCGAATGCCCAGGCAGCAATTGCTACTGTGCCGATGATCTGAGCTCCCCATGGCTTTCCGCCGAAGGCCGCACAGGCTATCAAACCCCATGCTCCGCAGGCCCCGTGCACGGGGAAGGCTCCAACCGGATCGTCGATCTTCAACTTGTCGAGCAGGATAATCGCGGCAATCACGATCACACCGGCCACTGCACCAATGATCAAAGAAGAAGTGTTCGAGACGCAGTCGCAATTCGCGGTAATACCAACTAGCCCGCCCAGCATTCCGTTCAATGCCATAGTGATGTCAGGCTTCCCGAACAGTGCCCAAGCCAGAACTAAAGCAGAGATGGAACCGGTGCAAGCGGCTAACGTGGTGTTCGTCGCAATCAAACCGTAGGCCGCGATGTCACCGAAGCCGAGATCAGCCGTGGGTGCTCCAAACTGACTGCCTGGGTTAAAGCCATACCAACCAATCAAGAGGATGAAAACGCCCAAGGTCGTGTACATAACATTGTGACCGGGGATAGGCACACTTTTGCCGTCGGTTGTGAATCTTCCGATGCGAGCTCCGAGAATGATCGCACCAGCCAAGCCGGCGAATCCACCCACCATGTGAACTAAGCCGCTACCAGCGAAATCCCAGAATCCCATTACGCCCAACCAACCATTGCCCCACTTCCAAAAACCACTAACCGGGTAAACGAAACCTGTTAATACGGCGGTATACACCAAGTAGGCTCCGAACTTCATGCGACCGGCTACAGCACCGGAAACAATGGTGGCTGCAGTGGCGGCGAAAGCTGCTTGGAACAAGAAATCAATTTGAGGGTGCAGGAAGGCACCGTCTGACCAATCGGAGATGGCGAAAATCCGGGAACTGTCGAATCCGAAATAGCCACCTTCAAACGCGGCGCCCGGGTACATCAGGGCGTAACCAATGCCGTAGAACAGCAATACTCCCAACGCGAAGTCCAACAGGTTCTTCGCCAAAATGTTGACGGTGTTTTTGGCCGAGTTCAGCCCAACTTCCACCAATGCAAAGCCCGCTTGCATGAAGATCACGAGCACCGCTGAGATAAGCAGGATGGTGTTGGTGAGAGCAAAATTCAACTGCTTCTCGCCACTCCAGGCTGCTCCCACTGTCTCCGCCGTCAACGCAACCGCGGCGGGCTCTGTGGCGGTAGCGCCTTCACTTGGTTCGGCTGCGACAGCCGCGGAAGTAGCTTCCTGAGCCACCACAACCGATCCAAGTGAAAGACACAACCCCAACAACCCCACAAGGAGAACGCTAAGACGCATGCCGCGCCGAATTTCAAAAACCTGTTTCATCAATCACGCCTTATCCAAAAGTAAATTCGAATGTCTTCGCATTCCGCAATGCATCGACAGAAAATCGAACTTTACTCGCTCCTGCTCTTGCCCGGGCCAAACCGTTCGGAATCTATGCAGTTGCGACTTCGTTCGGACGCACGGACAGCAATAAGTATTCCAAAAGGTCGTGTGCACGTCTTGGCGCGATCGATTAGGGTGACGTAAGGTCTTGCTGGCAAATAGTTTGGGGAAGTTATTGAAACTTTAGATAAAATCTTGAAATCGGCTGCGATTCTCTGCCTGCACAGATTTTTCGCAGTTCATGCCTACGAATGAGGCATGCGTGCATGGAGTGGAGTTGCCAGGCGTGCATGCCTAAAGCATCGTCGCTATGGCGGCTACACAAAGCCAAGGAACAAATGCGATAACTTTTTTTGAGACGGCGGCTAACGGTCGCTTAGCCGAGTTGGGTAGACAACCAAAACGCGATTGTCGATGTGCACGACGCCCGCTACCCGCCGCAGCGTTTCTTGCAACATTTGCTTGTGGTAATAAGATGGCACGTAGCCGCTCACAAGCACTTTCCCGTTGGCGGATTCAACCACAATAGCGTGACGCATCAACAGCACGCGGAAATTTGGATGGGTCGCCAGGATTTCAATGGCCCGCGATCGCAACTCATCGTTGTTGCATTCCAATGGACCAATAGCCTCCCGGCCGTCGCAACCTGTCTCTTCCGCCGCTGTCAGTTCCATCACGCGATCCGCTGTGAGATAGTTTGTCATAAAGTGCCCGCCAAAAAAGTCGAAGTGGCCCAACCCCTTCAATGGCTGCAAACCGAGTGCCATAAAAGGCAATTCTTAGGGATTGAATGACGGTGAGGGCTGCTCGCGAGCTAATTGGGAGCACTTCGCGGTGGTGCGGCTGGCTTTAATAAACCACCCCTTTGCGGTCGGCGAGGCTGGCTTCTTGACTCAAAAATCTTGGCTTGACGAATATGCGGGTTATTCGGGCCCAATAGGAGCCATAGTTTTTGGCTTGCGGCGTTCCTCCTAGTACAAAAGGCTCTGCCGGTTGCGTAACATAGATAACATCTGGTCCGAACATTCTCATCTCAACTGACAAACACTTATTGATGACCGGATCGACAAGCCGCTTGAACCCCGTAAGTGCACAATCAACTCTGTGTAAAAAGCCAACCAGGATGGTCTTGCGAACTTCCGTTCACGATCTCTTTTCGCCCTCGACTTGGTCGCGGTGGTTGAGGGCATTGCTGCTGTTCGCGGTCTGTTTTCAGTATCTGCAGGTGGTTGCTGCGCAGGAAGCGGAGCAAGACGAATCCCCGGCGGCGCCGAAGTTATCTAATCCCACTGCGTTGCCGAATGTTTTGAGCGAGGGGACGCTCGATCTCAAGCTGCGGCTGTACCTTCCTGACGAGCAGGGCAATCCGGTCTTGCTCCCAAGCGAACGCTTAGAAGATTATGTCGAATACAAGCGCAAGCAGAAGGCACAGGCAAGTCCACGCGGTCAACTGCCAAGCTATGTGATTGATGAAGTAGTTGTCACGGCGCAGGTCAACAAATCGTACGCTGTCATGTCCGCCAAGTTTGATGTGACCCTGAGTGACACGGAGGCCGCCATGGCTTCTATTCCGCTACGCTTCGACTCTTGCCAGCTTACCGAGACACCCAGTTTGACTGGCGAAGGGGTGAGCTTGGTCGAAGTGCGCGGCACCGATGTCGGTTACCGCTGGTTTATTCAGGGGCTACCAGCATCGAAGCACTCCGCTGTTTTACGCGGAGAGGCGGTGGTGACGCGGGAGGGCGAACGGAACGAATTGAAAATCTCGCTCCCCTTGGCCAGAAGCACTGTCAGTGTCAAATTGCCACCCAAAGTGATCGACGAAAACGTGCGCGGTCAAGGTGGAGAGATTGTGGAACGTATCGTGAACGGCGACGACGTTGAATTGCGTATTGCCGGCAGTGGAGGTGAGCTCAGCATATCATGGCGCGAGTCTGATACGCAAAGTCGCGTGTCAGCCGTGGAGGCGACCAGCACCACGCGGATGCAAATCGACGACCCTCGTCAACCTTGGAAAGTTAGCACAGATGTGACGTTACGTTGGTTTGGACGCGACACGAACGAGCGCGTCGTGCTCGAACTTCCCAATGGTGCTCGTTGGCTGCAACTGCCGCTGTCCGTTTCGGAGCAATACTCGATCAGCTATCAGGCTGACGAATCCGCCGCGCCAACTAACTCCGCAGCTAACTCAACGCTCACCAAGCCACCAGCCACCAGTCCAATTGTCGCGGATACGGCTAATATCCCGCCGCTCTCCTCCGCTCCGGTCAAACTGATGGTGCGCAATCTCGACCCCTCGCGCATGCAGCCGCTAGACTTGAAGCTCGAATGGGAGTGGGAGCCCCCTGCGCTGCCGGATGACTCGGTGGACAAGCCGCTGGAGATGCCAGGCCTGTTCATCCAGGGTGTCGACAGTCACACCGGGACGGTCGAGTTTGTCCTACCGGCCAGTTATGCGCCGAGTTGGAAGGAAAAACCAGGTACACAATTCGTCCAGCAAGGACGATTGAGCGATGTTTATGATCGCACACAGTACATTTTCCGCTTCAGTCAGCAGCCGATCCAGTTGACGGCCAACTTTCGTCGCGAACTCAACATGTCGGTGATTCGCCCGATGTACTTGGCGCACATCGATGGCAACAAATTGAAACTGACCGCCTGGTTGGACTGCTCATTTGATGCCTCGCAACCCATTGCGGTGTCGATGTTGCCCGGCGACTGGTTGGTCGAGTCGGCCGAATCGTTGGAATTGTCTGCGCCAACTGCCAATGGTGAAGCTTTGAACGTTCAGCTTCAAAATGATGGCTCTGTCTTGATCAATAACACGGATCCCACCTTACTCGAATACAACGAACAGCGCCGCTTGCGTCAACTCTGGCGTGTGATTGCCTATCGCACGTGGATCGCCGACGACAATCACGACGTTGAATTCCTGTTGCCGCAATTGCAGCAGAGCAGCAGCTTGCACGAGCAGGCTGATTACGACCATGGTTCGGGGGTGTTAATTGTAACGTGCAGCGAAAATCTGTTGTTGAAATGGAAAGAGAACACTGGTTCCGGGCTACTCGTCGATTCGCTCGTCCCCCAGTGGCAACCCTTGCTCGGTTCCACCGATATCAAGAATCCGCTGGTCTACCGTTTTCAGAGTCGCGGTGTGTCCCCAACTTGGCGCGGCACCGCGGAACCCCTGCCGCAGCAACTGGCCCTGCAGCAACTCGCCTCGTTGGATGTCGTGAGTGAAGCCATTCGCATCAACCAACGGTTTAACCTGCAGATCGCCCATGCACCTTTGACCAATTTGCGAATCGCCGTCCGCCAAGATGCGCTCGGTTTTCAAGAGCCCCACGTGATGATCGATGGAGTGCCCGTAGCGCTGCGACCGATCAATATTCTTGAACCAGCGGTTGAAGATAACGGCTCTCCCATAGTGATTCCTGCCACCTCTCCGGCGCAAGCATGGCAACTGTTTGAACCCGTTACGATTGCGCCTTTGCGGGGCGCCGTTGAGATCACGATCCGCACCTCTGTGCCTTGGACCAGTCAAGCTCCAGAGCAATTGACGAAGGTACAGGTGCCGTTGGTGCAACTGATTACTCCGCGAGCCACCCGCGACCAAGTGCAGACTTGGACGATCAGTTCCAATCGCGATATCGAAGTGCTGGAAAGTGAAACCGACACCAAGAATTCGGGAACAGTTCGCCTGATGCCAGTCGGCGCCAAGCCGCGTGAGTTGATGATCGGTCAGGCGGAGGTTTTGTTGAATCTGCGCAACTTAGAAACATTGACAATCGCGCCGGTCGTGGTTGGGCGTAGTTGGTTGCAGACCATCGTGAACGGCAGCGAACGTCGCGACCGCTACTGTGTGCAGGTCGAGTCCTCGCAACCACGAATTGCGGTGCGCATTCCAACCGGCTGTGAATTGATGTTTGTCACAGTGGACGGAACCAAAGTCACCGATTTACCTGGTTTCTTCACTGACGCAGGCAAGCAGTTTCAGGTGGATTTGTCTTCAAGTTCAGAGCCGTTGCATGAAATTGAAGTGTGGATGAGTTCTGTCGAGTCCCTCTCATGGCTCACGCCGCTCAACATCGAGATACCGGAAATCGAGGGCGCGGAGTCTCCCTTCGACCGGTTCTACTGGCAATTGGTGGTGCCGTCGATTCATCATCTCGGCGTGGCTCCAAACAACATGACTCCGGAATGGGCTTGGTCCTGGGGTGGATTGTGGTGGGAGCGCAGTAGTGGCTTGCGTCAAGCGGATTTGGAAAGCTGGTCCGGTGCCACGCCACAGACCGAGACGGGCGGCGCCGTCAATTCCTATGTGCTAAGCAGCTTTGGCAGCTCCCGCGCGTTTCAGGTGTGGGTTCTGAGTCGCTTCGTTTTGTGGCTCCCAATAGGCCTGATTGCCATTGCGTTTTCTGTGCTCTTAGTCAGTTTTCGATCGCTGCGACACCCCGCGTTTTTGCTTGTTGTTGCTGGGTGTGTATTGTCCGCCTCCATGCTGGCTCCCGATCTCGCCGTATTGCTTGGCCAGACTGCCATCCTGTCACTGGGAATTGTGGCCCTCATTTTGATCACTCAAGCAGCTATCGAAACGCGTGTCCGACGACGCAGCGTGTTTTCGGTACGCCCCTCGACGCACTCCGAACGCAGTGACCACTTCTCTATCGCACGCAGCATCAAGATTACGTCTCCCAGTAGTACTCGTGCGCAGTCCTCCGTTGTGGCGGAGGGGGGGAAGTAGCGTGGTGCATAAATCCCTCAAACTGATCTGCTTGCTCTTGGCCGCCTGGAATCAGCTGACACGCTGCGGGCCAGCAGCCCCACCGCCAGCTTGGGAAGTAATTCGCATTTACGTTCGCGAGGACGAGGTTGGTTCTCTGGTTCCACAGGATTACAGCCCTGTCGAAATCGAAGATCTTAGGTCTGCCCTCAAACGCGAGGATGTGAGAAGGAGTCAGAAACTGCTGGATAGTCCGCGAATTGCGGATGCTATCTACGTAGCGCAGTGTTCGTTGGACGCGTTGGGGTCAACTCAGTCGCGCTGGCAAGTGAGTTCACCGCAAGCCGACGCTTCACTGAGTTTGGGGGTATTATCCTGCGCCTTAAAGAACGCGGCAGTTGTTCCGGCTGACGACCAGTCGCTCGTCAAAAATTTGCGATTTACGGTAGATGGCCAATCAACCTTATCGGGTATTGGACCACAATCTACTTATTGGTTCGGATTCTCGTGCAGTCCTACCAAGTCTGCCAACCATCAATCGATCTTTGAGATGCGTTTGCCGGCAGCCACATTCGGGCGCTTGCTCCTCGCTGCGCCGGAAAATATCCAACTCAGTTCACCCGACGTGGTCGTCAAGAAAATCACGGATCCGCGCCTACATCTGCCCACCGATTGGCCTTCTTTGCCCGCGGTCGAAAATTGCTACTGGTACCTGCTGCACGTTTCAGGTAGAGATAGTTTTCGGGTTGTCGCCGAGTCCACTAACCGTAAGGATGCCTTCGCTTTCCAACAGTTCGTACGCTCGGCCAATTTGACGTACGATGTTTCTTCAGCCGGATTGGACGTCACAGGGGAATTCGCGCTAGAACGGATCGATAACAGCAAGCTGCTGGAGCTGCGTCTTAGCCAAGCCTTGCGAGTCAAGAAAATCACCCTCGATGACGTTCCCGTTGACTGGCAAATCACTTCTTCTGGCGATGCTACGACCCACGTAATCGCTCTGGTTAACGGTGCGCGCACGGCTCGCGATTGCAGGCTGAATGTTGAGTGTGTCGGCTCACTTGAATTCCCTTTTGCAGGTGCCCTCCCGTTTCTTGGCGTTGAACAGGGATTTGCTTGGAGCGGCACAACCAATCTGCGCATTGATGAAGACTTCATTGTGGAAGAAGTTCTCGAAGCGATCCCCAACGCTCGGGCCGGAGGATGGTACCTCAGCTCTGCGCCGACTTCCCAGCCCGCAGCGCCGCTCGCCGCAGAAAATCTCCCTGGCGCGACCAGTCCCGCTCCGGTGGCACGGGCAACACGGAAAATGTGGACAACCAATTGGACGGGTGTCACCCCACGTACCGAGGCCAGCCTCAGTCGTGTTGATTATCCATGGCAAGCGCGCAGTTTTACACGCCTGACTTTGCAGCCCAATTGGATCGCAGCCGCTGCACACTTAGAGTTGTCTGCCAAGCAACTCAAATCCAACGAGCTGCGTTTGCGCTTAGGAGACGGTTGGTTGGTCGATGGCCTGACCATTGAGCAATCCACTTTTCCGGTAAATTTCCAATTGCCAGACGGGGAAACGAGAGAAATCACGCTCAATTGGGAGCGGTTGAGCGAAGAGATGACGATCCACCTGCGAGTCGCCGCGCATCTGTCGCAAAACACAGAGGTCGACAAACTGTTGCTGCAAGCACCACGTGTAGTTTCCGCCCCCGGTGCAGATCAGTCAGATGTCTACGCCATTGAACCGATTGGCCGATTCCGCATCCAATCTGACCCTCAAATTCAGCGTTTACTTCTGCGGAGCGCTGACTTAGCACCGTGGCAGTCACAGTTGCTGACACAACCCGACTCGTTGCTACTCCAAGGGGTCCGCGGAACCATTCCGCCACTGGTGCTGAAAAGGTCCAGCGGCACTTATACAACCAGCATTCAAACAATAGCGACGCCGGAAGGAGCCCAGTTGCGGGCAGAATACTCCGTTGAGGTCCAGCCCGTGTCCGGTGCCATCGATCGCGTCACCTGTTTGCTAAATATACCCGATGGAGTCACTGCACCGGCATGGAGTCTACTGCGCGATGACGACCGCCTCCCTTTGCTGGCAGCGCAGTCAGCCGCTCCGGCCACGCGAGTTGAGCTAGATAACTCAGTGGCGGTGGGCGAGACATTTTACGAGCTCCAGTTACCTGAGCCAACTGCCGAAAAGTTCACCTTGCGGACCGAAATTATCCTACCGATCGATGTGAAGTCCGCCGCCACAGTCCCCTTATTAAGCTCTCCTGGGGCAGTTTCAACAGACGCGATTTTGGCTCTACCTCGTCGATTTTCGTTGCTGCACTCGAGCGCTGGCATCGAATCGTTGCCGGGCAGCATTTGTTGTTCGGCTGGTGAGCTATCCAGTTTACTGGGGAGTTTGGGCTCCTCCATGGTGGCCTATCGCTACGATTCGAGTTCCGTTTCCAGCGTCGACATCCGGATACTCGATGCAGACACCAGTGTACGCAATTGGGTCTGGTCCGACAAAACGGACCATCGGCTATACAACGATGGACTCGTCTCGCATACTTGTGAGTGGCAAATCTTTGCACCGGAGAGTGGCGAATGTTCCATTGAACTTCCACCCGGCTGGATACTCGATCGATTGCTATTCGACGGTGAACCAGTGGAAATTAGCCGGCAGACACCATCTCAGAAGATTGGTATCACGTTGCCGCGAAGCGAACACATTCAGTTAAAGGTCTACTGTGTTAGCTACATTGCTTCGCCCTCGTGGTTGACCAAGGTCGAAATAGCGCGGCCGCGCATTTCACTCGGAAGTTTGCATTCGAGTCAGTGGTTATGGTTGCAACCTAGCAAATTGTCGTTGGCGGATTTAAAGAACGCCCCTGGTCCCAGCTTACCTGCCGATCTGCTCCCCGGCCGTTGGTGGAAATGGCTAGCGCCCGATTTCATTCATTGCCCAGCGCTCGATGGTGACACGACCAATCGTGAGGATTTGCCTCCGCAACCACAACGCTGGCGCGCCGTTGAGATCGCTTCAGATTTTGAGGATCAAGACCGTTTAGCGGCTACCGGGCCAGATATTATTCCAACTTCAAACGTTTACTTGATTGACCGTGCTGCGCTGAGCGGACTGAGCGTGGCCCTGTTGCTAGCCGGAGCGAGTCTAACTTTTTTGTTCATCGGAACACGCACTTGGCTCTGGTGGTCCTTGATCACGCTAACGCTCGCCAGCATTTCACTCGTTCCCGCTTATTACGCGATTGTGGCTCACCTACTGCTTTTGTGTTTGGTGTGTGGAGCAGTAGCAAGACTGGTCCACGTCGTCGTCAATTCTCGGGGGAGTAATCATTCTCCGTTTATGCCCCACGGCTCGACCTTGCAACGGCGGACCACGACTGTTGCAGTTTGGCTTGTCGCCTCGCTGGCTGGAACGACGGCATCTGCACAAGTCGTCCCTCCAGAGGAAAACTTGCCGACACCGACTAATGTGTTTGGAGTCATTATTCCGCTGAACAAACAGGGTGAACTTTCGGCCAAGCACGTCTATGCACCGCGCAAATTGATGAACCTGCTTGAAAACCCCGACGCGGAGGATTCCCTCAGCCAACCGCCGGAAATTCTGGGCTCGAAGTACACCTTAAAACTCCGCGGGGGAACCAGCTTAACCACCAGCTACGTTCAAGAGTTTACGGCCGAGTTCGAAGTGCAATTCGATTCTTCGGACGCAGATTTGCAGTTGCCATTTTCGGCTAATCAAGTGCAACTTCTGAGAGGTTTCGTTTTCGGCCAAGAGGTGTACATCGGCTCACGTTTGAAACAGACGGCCGACTCCATCACCTATTTTCCGGATGAACCAGGCCGAGTTCGGCTGCGTTTGCAACTCATTCCGAAGCAGTTTGAAATTGAGGACCGGACAGCTCTCGATATCACTATTCCTCCGATCGCATCCGCCACACTGGAAGTTCTCACCGACGACTCGCTGGATGTAAGAATCGCGGGTAAAGGTGAGGTGCGGCGCGCCACGCTGACAAGTTGGGAAGCAGACCTAGGACCCGTAGGGGCTCTAAAACTGGACTGGCCCACCCGTCCACAACGAACACCTTCGTCCAATCAATCGCAGGTTTATGCCGACACCTGGCTGCAGATCCAAAATCGACAGTTGATGGCGGACTGTCAGTTACGAATTGAGGGCGCCGCCGCGTTACCGAAACAGTTGCATTTAATAGTCGACGCGGGCTGGGAACCGGTCGGAACGTTGTGGAACGATGTTCAGTTAATATCCAGCGAGTTGTCGGCGATCGGAAATCGCCGCATTTACACGGTGACGCGGGCCGAACAAGCGGATGCAACCATCGCCCGTGTGTTGCTAGTGCCGCGGAATCTAGAAGCCGCTACGACGATGAATCTACCCTTCTTTTCACTGCAAGAGAATTCGCTGGCCAGTCGTACGCTGGCGATTGCGACGAGCTTGGTTCCAGGCTGGAAGGTGACAGGTGCCGACTCATGGAATCGCTTGTCGACGCCAGCCGCAGAACTGCAGTGGGATGCCAGCAAACTTGCGCAATCAGCGTCTATTCTCCGCGTCCCGTCGGGAGCCATCGGTGCAACCTTACAACGCGCAGCCGACCCGATTTCCGCGCTAGTTGCCGAGTCCAACGTGGTGACGTTTCTCAATTCCGAATCCTTGATTTCCTACCGTGCTGTGTGGCCGCAAGCCAATGTGGATCGCCCGGTACTCACGCTGCAGGTTCCACCCACAGCCAGGGCGAAAAACGTACAGGTCAACGGTTTAGATGTCGACTATCAACTGGTGCGTCGCGATGCCAATCAACTGCTCATTGTGAGCATCGACAATTCACGGGCCCTGCAACAGTTGGATGTCAAACTCACCCAGACAACACGCCTTGGAAAATTGGAATGGCTGCCGCGAGTAGTCTTGGAGGATACGCCCGTGATTAGTTCAGACTATCAGGTCCGCTGTGGCGCCGAATTGACCTGTCGATTTAGTGGTGAACAGGAAAGTGGTTTGGTCCTTCCCAAACCTGTCTCTAGTCCCAGCGAAATGCTTTCAAGCATGGCGTCTGGGATTGGGCGCGTCGAGTTGGGCAGTAGCTTCCGCGATTCGCCTCAATTGCCGCTGCGTTTTGAACTGGCCAAGCGCGCGGCGGTCAAGGTTGAGGAGAATGCCATGCTGATCGCCCGGACGGAACAAGGTTGGAAAGCAACGGTAGAGGCCTTTCTGAGTTCTGAGGGAGAGCCACTGGAGTTCGCGTTTTTCGAAATCCCTGCCGCTTTGCGCGATCTGATTGAGCCCGGCGAATTACCTTACAGTATCTCCAGCTCTGTCTCAATGAGCCGGGCCACTTTGTGCATCCTTCCCAAATCCGCCGTTGCCGGAAAGACGCGAGTGGCTTTCGACTTTCGCTTGCCAACAGTCGGCTCATCACAAAGCATCTCGATTCCTGATATCCAATTGCTGGTCGCCAATCCGACGCGTCCGGTGCTCGCTCTACCTAACCGAATTGATGGCAAATTGGTTCGTTGGTCGCGTGCCGGCCGACGGTTGCATGATGACTGGATGAAGCACTCTAGTGTGACATTTGCGCCCGGTGACTTCGTGTTCTATCAGCTTGGTGAAAACCAATTGCAAACCAGTTGGACTCCAGCGACGTTGGAGAGTAAGCGACCAGAAGTGCTCTACGCTTCGGCCAGCCTAACGGAAGAGTTGGACGGTAGCTTCGTTGGCTTGCTCGATTATTGGGTGGAACCACAAAACCTTTTGGAGTTGGTTGCCCACCTCCCGCCGCAATGCGAATTGGTAGGGATTCAGACCGGAGGATCGAGCGCTGTCTGGAGCACCAGCGAAGAGGGCCGTCCAGCTGCGGACGTGCCGGCGAATCGATCGCAATTCATTGAAGTGCGCATCCTCATGCAGCCCAATTATCTGCCTGTACATCTTAGATTCTTCGTGCGCTGGCAGGCCAGCGCGAGTTGGCGGGGCGATAAGAAATTCAGTTTGCGATTGCCAACTTTGGAAGCCAATGGATTCAAGGAGTTGAAAGTTGCCGTATCGTCAGTTCATGCACTCAGCGGCGTCACCCTGGCCGTCGAACCTCGAATTGGAGGCGCAGCCGCATCGCTGGAGTCAAACGCAGGGGACGACACGACTTATCCTTTAGTGGTGGCTGATATTGCGGACCGTTGGAAGAGTTTATTGCTGAAAGCTTTGCCCACGGTCTCGGACCTGAAGGCCGATGAGCTGTCAAGTTGGCTCAAGGATTGGAGTCCACAGGTTGTTGGTTTAAGCGATGATCACCCATTGACGTTATCCAATGATTCGGCCGCAGGACAGGATGTTCGCAAATATGAAAACGTCGCCGAATTTTGGAACTGGTATTTGCAGCAGGTTGACTCGGGTGAACGAGATCTTGTCAATTCACTCGGGCCTTTGGTGCCCTCCTTCAATCAGCAGTCGCACGAGCATCTTCTCAATCGTTTTGCCAATTCGCCAGGGTTAAATGAGAACCGCTTGCCAATGAACTGGTTTACCACAGAAATTTCAGTGGCCACTGCAGGGAACAGTCTAAGCCTGGGTGTCATACCAGTCGTTAGCCGACAAATTGACCGGCATCACGTCACTGCGGCCGTATTCTTGTGTTTGACTAGCAGCTTGATCTTTTGGTTGTCTCGGCGTCTGCGTAACTTTGGGCACGACTTATTAGCGGCCCGCCCCTGGGTATATTGGGCATTTCTAGCCGCACTGGCTTGGCTAATACTACCCGTAATTTGGCCGAGCCTTATCGTCGCGTGTAGCGCTGTGAGTCTATTCTTCAGCCAATTTTTGAGCAGTCGCCGCCGCAATTACTCAAGTCGCCCGGCCTGAGGGACCATCCGTAAATAAGTTGCTACATTCGACTGGTGGAGCAAGGCGAAGAGCGACTGATCCAAGGGGTTGAGTCCGGTATCTTTCCGATTAAGTTCGCGATGCAAGTGGCATCGACGGACGATTGACAGATCCAAGGCGTGTTGATGGATGCCTGCGCTGAAGGATTGGTGATAACCAAGAAGTTCGGCCAGGCTCGCAGGATCATTGCGTCACGAGCCAAGCTATCGAAGAAGACTCCAGCCAAAACTGCCTAATTGGCATCCCGTAAGTATGGATTGAGCACGGTAGAAGACTCCCTTATTCATTAATGCCGCATTTTCATTGAGAATTATCTGTCATCAAAACTCACCGATGATTGCCGACAGAAAAGCAGCATATCTCTCTAGTGCGCGACGGTACTTCATCAATGGACAGCCCTTTAGGTCACGATCGAATCATCCGGTTT
>JBBQRC010000004.1:0-28750 GCA_038215215.1 Pirellulales bacterium | reverse complement strand
GGCACCGATCGCGATCAACAGCGATGGCAGGCTCCCGCCTGCTGCTGCAGCCGCGAACGTAGCAGCGGACGCAACACCCACTGCAGTCGAAGCTTCTGCACACTCAGCGGACGATGACTTGGATGCCTTGCTGGGTGATCTGGGCATGGGAGATGATGCGGCCCCGCCGCCCGCTGACCCCGCCGCGGATGACCTCGATAATTTGCTCGCATCACTCGACAGTCAAGACTCGCAAGCGGCTGACGCTAGCTCCGAATCTGAGGTTGACGACGATTTGGCAGCCCTGCTCGCGGACCTCTAAGCGACCAGTTCGTAACGCGTCTCCCCACCGCGCTCTAAATTGCCTGACGTCGTCGCCGAAACCAGGCAGTGAGTAATGCCAGTAACGCCGTCGCGCAGCAGAACCATGCGGCTGGGTAGCCGACGAGCTGCACGAGACCAATGCGGGCATCGGCACGCGGCTCGACCAGCAACAACGCTTTTTCTAAGCGCGGGCTAACCTGCAAAACGCGGCCAGCGCCGTCCACATGGCCGCTTAGTCCCGTGTTGGCGGCGATCAGCAGCGGGCGGCGATTCTCGACAGCGCAGAAAATAGAACACGCCAGATGGTGATCCAAAATAGAAGAGCCCCAAAACCAGCTATCATTGGTCATGTTGACCAGGATATCCGGCGGCGTGTTAGCTCGCCGAAGCTGTCGCACTTGCCAAGACACGAACTCTGGCAACATACTCTCGAAACAGATACTGGGTGCCACCTGTGCACCTGCGATGTCGAAACTCTTGACTTCCGTTCCAGGTTGAATGGAACCGGCACCAAAGGCGTCCGCGAGAAACGACAGTAGCGGACCGAGTGGGATGTATTCCCCGAACATGACCCGGTGTATTTTGTCGTAACGGTCGATGTAAGCCGCGTCAGGACCAACCAAAAGGGCCGAATTAAATTGATCGACACCCTGGCTGCGCACCAACACAGCGTCGCTACCGAGCAACAGGTACGGTCGAGCCTCGTCGCGGTTGGCTGGTGGCGATAACAAGTTTTGATCGCGTGCCGCAGCCAACACCACATTCACTTTGTACGCGAATTCTGAACCGTACTTTTCGTTGTAATAGGTTACCGATTCGAGTGTGGCTTCTTGGCGGATAAGTTTTTCGGGTAATTGGTCGTTTGTCAAATCGACCCGCATCCAAGGGACGCCAGCCGCAAAAGTCGATTCGGGCCACACGACCAAGTCAGCCACGCCGTACCGACGCGCCGCGTCGCGCGTCGCGTCCACATACCGCAACCAAGCCCTCCTCGTTCGTTCGGGATTCACTTCAAATATCGAAGGAGTGTTTTCCTGAATGAGGAGGACCCGCAGGAGCGGTTTGGCTGAAGCCAATACATCACTTTGACGCAATCGCCACCAGCCGTAACCGAGCGTGATCGCGACCAGCGTCCCGGCGAAGCCAACGGGCAAGTACAATCGGCTGAAACTGCGTGTGCTTGCACTGAGCCATAATTGTCGCAAGCCGACCGCCATCGCCATGAGGACGAAACTCACACCGTAGCCACCAACCTGGTCGGCAATTTGGATCATCCATGGCACGTGAGCTTGTGTGTGCCCGAGCAAGTTGGTGCCGAAGCCTGTAAGAAAATGACTGCGGGCGACTTCTAAGCCAACCCAAGCGACTGGGGCTGCAAAACAGAGTGGCCAGTGCCACTGGAATCGCATGATTCGAGCGATGCCGACAAACAACGGCACGTAGACGCCGAGGTAGAACGAGATGGCAAGCCAGCCGAAGATGAGCGGCCAGAAGGCAAGCCGAACGCCTTGGAGAATCAGCAGCCAAAAAAGGCTGCCGGAAAGCCAGAGTATCCAGTAGCCTCGTTTGCCTGGAACTGGCTGCTGTTCGATAACGCCGAGCCAGCCGATCGGTGCCAGCCAAGCCAGCCAACTGTAACCCAGGGGCGCAAAACTGGCCCACAACAACAGCCCGCTGGCAATCGCCGGTAGGAATATCCGCGGCCCCGCCGCTACGGCCGGGCGCTGGGATTCCGGTGTGCGGGATTCCGGTATGCGGGGTTCCGGGCGCTGGGGTTCCGGTATCCGGGATTCCAGCCTTTGAGGTTCCGGGTTTTCAGGTTTTTGCGCCGCCCCGCCCGGTCGGGTCTGGGGATCGCGTTTGGACATCCGTTTCAACTTTAAAGCCCGTTCCATCTCGAGTTCGAATTTTCGCCTCAGCATAAACCACAGGCCCAGGGCGGCCTACGCCAAAGCAACCCAAAACCAGCCCTTTTGATAATTTGCTTCAGCGACTAGTATGGAGCCGCACCGCTAGAGCAAAAGATATACTGGTCCCGTCAATTCGTCATGAATTGACGGGCATCCTTTATTTTGCCGACGCAATTCATCGACTGGCTTAAACGATAAGGAAGTGAGCTCTTCATGCTCTGTGTGACGATTGGCCGAAGTCGGCATAAATACATGATCGCTGAGTACCAGCACCTCTCGGACAGCGGTGCAGATCTCGTTGAGATGCGACTGGATTTCATCGGGCGGGCCATCGATTTGCGTCGTTTGCTTGCCAATAAAAAGGCTCCTATTATCGTCACCTGTCGCCGTCGCGAGGACGGTGGTCGATGGGACAAGACGGAGCAAGAACGACTGATGATTCTGCGAAGTGCGATCGCATCCGGTGTTGATTTCGTAGACCTAGAAGAGGATATCGCGGCCAGTGTTCCGCGTTACGGCAAGACCAAGCGAATCGTCAGTCTGCATAATTTCGAGTGCACTCCCAACAACCTGCAAGAGATTCACGCCCGACTCGCGGCCTTGGATGCTGACATCGTCAAAATCGCCACCATGGCCAATTCGTTCGATGACAGCATTCGCATGCTGAATTTGTTGAAAAGCACTAACATCCCGACGATTGCACTCTGCATGGGCGAACTGGGAACGATGACGCGCATCCTCTCGCTTTCCTGCGGTGCACCGTTCACATATACAACCCTCAGCAGTGAACGCAAAATTGCTCCGGGACAGATCACCTTCGAGGCGATGAAGAACGTGTTTCGCGCTAATACCCTCAACGCGGACACGAAGATCTTTGGCGTGGTGGCTGACCCAGTAGCGCATTCGCTCAGTCCATTGATTCATAACGCTGCGTTCGCCCATCACGAGCTAAATAATCGCTACTTACCATTCCGAATTCCCCAAGACGAATTGGGGCTCTTTTTCCGTTGGTGTCAGGCGAGCGGTATTGGCGGTTTGAGCGTGACGATCCCACACAAGGAGCGGATGCTAGATCTGCTTGACGAAGTTGAGTCGGCTGCCGTGGGAATTAAAGCCGTTAATACGGTAATTTTTGGTAGCGACTCCGCGACTGGATACAACACGGACTATCGTGCCGCCATGGATTGTATTAACGCGGCCCTGGATCTGCAGAACATTCTCGGAGAGGATCGTCTTCGCGGCCGCGGAGTGCTGTTGCTCGGGGCAGGGGGAGTCGCCCGTGCCATCGCCTACGGCTTACGTCAGCGCGGCGCCATGGTGGCCATCGCCAGTCGTTCCCTGGACCGGGCCGAAGAGCTAGCTCGCGAACTGAACTGCCGTGCCCTTCCTTGGGAAGCACGTTATGACATCAAACCAGGCATCATCGTTAACTGCTCACCCGTGGGAATG
Organism: Pirellulales bacterium; assembly: GCA_038215215.1. Lineage (GTDB taxonomy): Bacteria > Planctomycetota > Planctomycetia > Pirellulales > Pirellulaceae > Aureliella. The sequence goes on along the minus strand of JBBQRC010000004.1, from coordinate 25,088 downwards.
CATCCAAACCTCGACGACACCCCGTATGCGAAGGAAAAACTGGCAACCTTAAAACAAAATAGCGAAAACCTGTTCGTCTTCGACACGGTTTACAATCCTGAACAAACCCTGCTGCTGAAAGACGCGCGAAGTCTCGGCTGTCAAACAGTGAGCGGTGTTGACATGTTTATTCGACAGGCGGGTTACCAGTACAAGTTGTTTACCGGCAAAGAGCCACCGCTGGCCTTGATGCGCAAGGCACTTCGCGAGGCAACTTCACCAGTCAAATATCGCGACGACGAGGAGCCAGAAGGGCCAGAGAAAGCTAGCGAACAGGAGGGGTCAATAACTGACGCCAGTCCCGGAAAGCGAGCGTGAGCTTCGCGGACCGCACCCGAGCTTTAGAAAAGAGAGAAACGTGAAACAACGAGACGCGCTTCGCAACGTTTTGGCGGAATTAAAGATGATGAATTTGTGGACCAACGCCTTGTGGGTTGTCGTGGTACTGCACTGCACGGCCATGACGGGACTTTCGCAGCAACCCGCGATCCTGACCGAAGAGTTTGTTTACGAGCAAGCGCCGTTTCCGTCATGCCATGCAACCACGCTGGCCGAAGCAGAGCCGGGGAAATTGGTGGCTGCCTGGTTTGGCGGGACGGAAGAAAAAAATCCGGATGTCGGTATTTGGGTCTCACGCCACGTTGCCGGCGCGTGGACAGAGCCCGTCGAAGTGGCCAACGGCATCCAGTACATCGACAGCCATGGCCAACCGTATCGCCACCCCTGCTGGAACCCAGTGTTGTTTCAGCCCAGAGAGGGACCGTTGATGCTGTTCTACAAGGTCGGTCCGAGTCCCAGCACGTGGTGGGGCATGTTGATGACCAGCCATGACGGCGGGCAACATTGGTCCGCGCCACGTCGCCTACCAGAAAGGATAGACGGGCCGGTAAAAAACAAACCGATTCAGTTGCCAAATGGCGACATTTTATGCGGCAGTAGCAGCGAAAACGATGGCTGGCGCGTTCACTTTGAACGTACCAGTGACCTAGGGCAGACGTGGCAGCGAACGGAGGCGGTAAATGACGGCAAGCAGTTGAGTGCGATCCAGCCGAGCATTCTGACTTTGGGCGGTGACCACCTGCTGGCCATCGGACGTACGCGTCAGGGAAAAGTCTTTCAAATCGCATCATCCGATTTGGGCCAGACTTGGGAAATGATGACTACGACTTCACTTCCTAATCCCAACTCGGGAACCGACGCGCTGACGTTGAAGGACGGCCGACAGTTGATCGTTTACAACCACGCCGCCAAGGGACGTTCACCATTGAACGTGGCATTGTCGCAGGATGGCACGCATTGGCAAGCCGGTTTAGTGCTAGAAAACAAGCCTGGCGAATACAGTTACCCAGCCGTCATCCAAACCGCAGATGGTTTGGTTCATGTGACCTACACATGGAAACGCGAACGGGTACGGCACGTGGTCATCGACCCGGAAAAAATGGAAGTAAGAGACTTCGTAGACGGCGCCTGGCCGAAGTAAGCTATTGGGCTTTGCCTGGTCCGCTGTCAAGACAAAAGGCCATGGAGGGGAGATGCTTCTGACGGCATCTCCCCTCGCAGTCCCTCCTGGTTAATACTGGTGATCGACACGCGGCGCAACGAACTTGACTGCCGCACTTAAGAAATCTTGGTGGGCAGGCCTCGGTGCAACATCTGATGGCCCGCTCTGCTGTCCTCGTTGGCCGATTCACTTGGCGAATTTGCTTGTGCGTAGGCCACATGCCCGGCTGCAGTTATCTACCGGGCGTCGCGATTTCGAAGTTACCCCAGAAGAGCTCCCGGCCGCGCATGATGTGGAACTTCGGCGACTTCGATGACTTCAATTCGCTGGAATTAAAAACGTACGCCAAGTCAGACCAATCGGGCGTTTGCCAGTCAAGTAAGCCAACCAAAGTATCGCCTGGCTTGAGCTGCGCGTAAAACGCGGGGCTTGATGGACGTACGGAAACAACTTTCAGCCCACCTTTATAATTGGGATCAGCTGCCCGAACTTTGGCGGGATCAGCAGGCTCGAGGCGCAGTCCCAGCAGTCGATAGGCAGCCTCCGCAGAGGAAGCCGCTGTGACTTTGCCCACGCTGCTTGAGACCAATTGTGTGGCTGTACCGCTGGTGCCCGTTCCCGCGGGACTGGACGCGCACCGCAGTTGTGTTGACGCTTCCTCATCTCCTCGCTGGAACACTACTTTGACCTCACGCCCCGGGGCCAAATCAACCAATGCCAGCTCGTAGTCCAGTCGATTCTGTATGGTTTTACCATTGATGCTCTTAATCACATCTCCGCGCCCCAGGTCTTCGTGCCCCGAACTCGAGATGACGCGCGTCTTCACATTCCCGGACTCGTAAACGGTTTCAACGGAAATCAGTTTCTCGGGTGCGTAGCGACGATGCTCCGCGATCATGCGGGCCGCAATGTCGGTGGCGCGATCAACGGGGATGGCAAAGCCAATCCCTTGCGCTCCAATACGCACCGCTGCATTGATACCAATCATTAAGCCCTCAGCATTCAATAGCGGCCCCCCGGAGTTCCCTGGGTTAATGCTGGCGTCGGTTTGAATCAGATCGGGATACTCTTGAATGCCGTTGACGGGAATATCGCGGTGCAAGGCACTGATAATTCCTTCCGTCACCGTGTGATGGTAGCCAAACGGATTCCCGATCGCGATCACCGGCTCCCCACGTAACAAATCCGAAGAGGTACCGCAGCGAATGGTTGGCAGCGGCTGCTTCGGTTCGACCTTAATGAGTGCCAAGTCCGTGTCAGGATCGCGATCGATCAGCTGTCCAATCAATTGCGTACCATCATGCAACGTCACCTCGATCCGACTAACATCCTGCACCACGTGTTGATTGGTGAGAATGTAGCCGCGGGAATCGATGATCACACCCGCCCCCATTCCATTCACCTGCTGCCCCTCGTTACCGGCGGTCGACGACGGCTTATTGCCCTCAATGTTAACGACGGCGGGCTCGGCCTGTTTGATGGCTAAGACGGTCGGGGTGACTCGCAGCGAGGTGGGGCTTTCTGCCCATGTGGCCTGACCACACAGCGTCAAGCTTGCTCCAAGTCCAAGTCGGAGCACGCGCTGACGCCAAGTCAGTTTCTTAATCGACAGCTTCATCAAGACCCTTCCGAGGCGGGAATCTTCGGTTGGGAACATTCGGCGATCTGGGTCGACCGCTAAATGTCACACAACGGGCATACCAATGTCCGGTAGCGGATTGAATCGGTTACTTCAGTTCCAACGCTTGACGCACTATTTCAGCGTCAGTAGTAATTGCCCAAATTAACAGAGTTGGGGTTTGGGCAAGATTTTGCGTCTGCGGAAGAGTTGTCGCCTCCAAAAGGCGAATTTAAGCCGAATTGAAACTTTGCCTACGGATAACAGCGTTTAAAAACAGACGCCTTAACACCCGCTATGTGGCAATACCGTCAAAATCAATCGCAAAGCAATTAGGCAATTCGATCCGACCTTATCGCCCTGCACTGAGTCATTCTGTACCACTGACAGCACTTCTCGCTGTAAACCCGGCACAGCCGCCGAATTTCGACGCAAAAGCGTCAAAAAAACACGCGTTTGTTAACTTGACAGACACGATTGTTGCCCTATTGATTGAGAGTCAAATACCGTAAACTACAGCGACTAAAACGGGCGGCATTGCTGGCATTTGCGCTGGCCATTCAGATTTAAGGTTGTAGTTGTAGCTTTCCCTCAGAGCCATTTTTTGCGTTGGCTGCAGTCGGTTCATGAGCCGTTGGAAAGCTCCGATTTTTTGGCAATTTCTAATCGAGCCTAATCTACTAAAGAATGAGTTATGAACAAGGAAGCGGTGCAAGCTCTGATCAAAAAGGTCTCTCAGTCGAAGCCAACGCAGTTATCCGATCTGAATTCGGAACTTCACCGTCACCTGACAATCACTTTCGCGCATTCTGAACAGGATATTGATAGCCGCTATTTGTACCGTGCGTTGGCGGTATCAGTGCGGGATCGTCTGGTCAGTCATTGGCTACAAACCAAGCGTAGGCTGGCGGCGAGCCACAATCGCAAGGTTTACTATTTGTCCCTTGAGTTCTTGATTGGACGCTCGCTGGGGAATGCCATTCAGAACTTGGATCTCGATGCAGCAACACGCGGAGCGTTGAGTCAATACGGCTTGGAACTCGAAGAACTTTGTGAAGCAGAACTAGATGCGGGCCTGGGCAACGGCGGTCTAGGTCGCCTGGCAGCCTGCTTTCTGGACAGCTGCGCAAATCTGCAATTGCCTGTGGTAGGTTATGGCATTCGTTACGAATACGGCATGTTCCATCAGCATATTTCCGGCGGCCGCCAGGTCGAGGATCCAGACCATTGGTTGCGCGACGGCAATCCCTGGGAGATCGAACGTCCTGAAGACTCAAAACGCGTGCGGTTTTACGGACGTGTTGAGCAGCATTTTGGAAGCGATGGCAAAATGCGCTCGCGGCTGGCAGATAGCCACGACGTGTTAGCTGTTCCCTTCGACATGCCCATTCCGGGGTATCGTAACCTCACCGTGAATACGTTGCGGTTGTGGAAAGCGACTGCTACGGATGCGTTCGACTTAGATGAATTCAATGCGGGCAGCTATCCCGAGTCCGTCGCGGCTAAAAACTCGGCTGAACAAATCACGATGGTATTGTATCCCAACGATGCCAGCGAAAATGGCAAAGAATTGAGGCTCAAACAGCAGTACTTCCTGGTTTCCGCCAGCTTGCAAGACGTCATTACCAACTGGGTCAAGGAACACGGCGAAGACTTCAGCAAGTTCGGCAAAAAGAACTGCTTCCAACTCAATGATACCCACCCTGCTTGCGCGGTCGCCGAGTTGATGCGGCTGTTGCTGGATGAACACAATGTTGAGTGGGACGAGGCATGGAACATTACACAAGAATGTATGGCATATACCAACCATACGCTCCTTCCCGAAGCACTGGAACGTTGGCCCGTTTCGCTCTTCAGTCGTTTGCTGCCACGTTTGCTTGACATCATCTATCAGATCAACGCGAGATTCTTGGCCTTGGTCGAGCATAAATGGCCCGGGGATGTGTCGATGATGCGCAAGATGTCGATTGTCGAGGAGGGTGATCAGCCGCAGATCCGCATGGCGTATTTGGCTATCATTGGCAGCTTCTCAATTAATGGGGTAGCTGGCTTGCACACGAAATTGCTCAAAGAAGGCTTATTTTCTGATTTTTATGCGTTATGGCCCGAGCGATTCAATAACAAGACCAACGGCGTTACACAGCGACGTTGGCTGGCGCACTGCAATCCAGGACTACGCGATTTGCTCAACGAGTCAATTGGCCATGATTGGGAACACGATTTGAGCCACATTGCTAAGCTAGCGCCGCTGGCCGATGATGCGGCCTTCCGCGATCAGTGGCAAGCGGTAAAGCAAGCCAATAAGCTGCGACTGGCAACTTACGTACAAGCGAATACCGGGCAACGCTTCGATGTGAACTCGCTATTCGATGTTCAGGTCAAACGCATTCACGAGTACAAGCGGCAGCTCTTAAATTTGTTGCACGTAGTTCATCTGTACGACCGAATTTGCCGCGGCGACACCGATGACATGGTGCCAAGATGCGTCTTGATTGGTGGCAAAGCGGCCCCTGGCTACCACATTGCAAAATTGATCGTCAAACTGATCTGTGATGTGGCCAGCACGGTCAACCGCGATCCCAAAGCGAACGAGTTGCTGAACCTAGTCTTCTTGCCGAACTACCGCGTCTCGGCGATGGAAGTAATTTGCCCGGCCACCGAGCTCTCCGAGCAGATTTCGACGGCTGGAAAAGAGGCCTCGGGAACCGGAAATATGAAGTTCATGATGAACGGTGCACTCACTATCGGCACCCTGGACGGAGCCAATATTGAAATTCGCGAAAGCGCTGGCGCGGAGAACTTTTTCTTGTTCGGTCTAGATGCCACCGAAGTTCAGCAGGTGAAACAGTCGTACAATCCGAATGAGATCATCGCCGCCGATCCAGAGATTGCTCGCGTTATGCAGTTGCTCGAGGATGGCACATTTAACCGCGAAGAACCCGGCATTTTCAATTTGATCACCGCTGGCCTGCGAAGCCCGCATGACCAATGGCTCACCATCGCTGACTTGCGGAGCTATATCGACGCTCAGAAGCACGTCAACCAAACCTACCAAAATCCTGACGTATGGAATCGTATGAGCATTCTAAATACCGCCCATAGCGGTTGGTTTTCGAGCGATCGTACTATTCGCCAGTATGCCAACGAGATCTGGAAAACGCAGTCCATCGATTCCTGATTCGCCCGGTCGATTGCGAACGCGGCGACAAAAGACCATCGCGGGAAAGACGCTGGGCGAGTTACTTTTTCATGCCTACAGCGCTTAGGACCATTTCGGTAAAGCCGCTGGTTAGGTCGCTGGTCCCCGACCAGGCCCACATGTTCCGCACGACGTCGGTCACCAACACACCCGACATGCACATCAGCAGCAGGATGCCTAACAGTGACAAAACTTGCGGCAGGCTGTAAGGGATTTCGGGTGCGCCCATGGTCACCCCTGCAGACACAGGTGCTCCGCCCAACTCTGCTCCCATGCCTATTCCGGTCTCGTTTTGAACGTCGCCAAAGGCGTCAAAACCATCTACCGCCGGGATAGCTACCGCGGCATCGCCAAATTCTGAGGAGTCCTCAAGCTCAATTACCTGAGAACCGCTGTCTTCATCCGTCTCGATTGCCCCTGAGGGAGACAATTGAAATTCTTCGTCCTGCTTGAAGTTAGCCCCCGAGCCCACAGCAGAACCTGACCCTGAACCTGAGGCATCGGAGCTTTCCGCCGCCAAATCCAGCCCCGAGATACCACTGGCGGCAAGGTCGAGCGGCTCATCTTCGAGCGAAATGCCGCTATCCGCCGGACTCATCAAGTTAATCCCGCTGTCGTTCCCCAATGCCAAATCGCTGCCACCACCCAACACCAGGTCGTCGTTGTCATCGGCTAATTGCAAGTCGAAAGATCCAGAGTCGGAGGGACCTGAGCCACTGTTACTCCCCGCGCCGCTGCCGCTGCCCCCTAAACCCAGTGCCGAGCCGCTAAATACGCTTGAGCCGTCACCGGCCAAATCGAGGTCCAATGCATCCGAGCCGGAAACCGCTATGTCGCTGCCACCGCCAGTCCCGGAACCTATCTTGATGCTGCTTTCCTCACTGGTCCCAAATTTGATGTCGCTCGGCGATCCACTTCCACTCGATGCGGCGGCTAGCAGGTCATCGCCATCTTCGCTCTCTAAAGAGAGTTCGTCATCGTCATCATCGCTTATCGCAATGCGCAAATCGTCGTCCGCAAGCTTCGAGCTGCTTTTGCCAGCTACCAGACGTACATCGCTACCGCTATTGGGATCTGGTACTAGCGCAACATCACTATCAATGTCCGATCCTTCTTCTGCCAGGTTCAAGCTGCTTCCAATGGTGCTGCCATGCTTGCTGCCGACGCTGCCGAGGTCTTGCTCGGAAATCAGGATGGAGGAGCCGGCAGGATCTTCATCCAGCGCACCGCCCATCATTTCAGACGCTACGCGTTCGATCTCTTCAGGTTTGAACTTCCAACTGGCACCATCGCGATAGCCGAAGATGTCCCCGCGAGATCGCATTTCCACCATATCCTGTGCACTGACCCCTAGCTTCTTCGCGGCGTCCTCGAGTGGAATAAATTGGGCTGACATCGGCAGTCGAACTCCTCGTTGTGTCGCAGAAAGGACGCGCAGTCACGCGATAATCCGTTGTTCGGTTGGCTCCTCCATGAAGCTGCGGTGACCAGAAAAGTGCAGAATTGTAATCAAATTGACTCCCAGGGCATCCCCGCTAAATTGCGGACACGCCCCGCGCGGTGACTCGTTCGCTTGACAGTGAACTCGAAACACCCGCTTCTCCTATAGTAACCAATTCGCAGCGGAAAACGAAACAAACTCCGCGCCAAAATCTCGCGCAATGGCAATCTAAGTGCAGATTTTCAGGCCTGATCGCTACTTAAAACAGCAGAGATCCCCGCACAACCCTAGTCCAGGACACAAAATGCACCACAGGAGTGGTTTCCGTATGCCCGTCACTGTGCAGATGCGGGCGTTATCTCTAACTCACAGCCGGCATAACCCGTTGGCGTGTGCAGCGCCCAGGTCCGACATTTCTTTCGAACCCACATCCCAGCCAACATTCATGTCACAGCAGTGAACTTTCGCTCAAGCATTTGTCGTAGTACCGCTTCGCCCGCTCGTTGGCGGTTTGTCGCTTTGCCGCTAGAATTTTGAAACTTGACTAACCAGCGGAACCCCACTTCGGAGCCGAGTAAAGCCAGTGCCGTACGATTTTCAAACCCGAGACATCTCCGGGCAGTTCATCTTGCTAGGCACTGGAACATCGGTTGGCGTCCCAGTCATCGGTTGCGCCTGCGAAGTATGCAAGAGCCCTAATCCCAAAAACAATCGCAGTCGGTCGTCGGCTATTGTCGGGTTACCACAGGGTAATCTCTTGATCGATACTGCCCCCGATCTCCGCGTGCAGTTATTGCGTGAGGGAATAGGCCTGGCGCACGCGGTCCTCTTCACGCATGAACATGCCGATCACATCTACGGTCTCGACGACGTCAGGCTCTTTCCTTTTCGCTTAGATGGCCCGATACCGCTCTACTGTGAACCCACGGTCGAAAGTCGCATTCGACGCAGTTTTGATTACGCCTTCAAGACTGGACCGCTGACGCACCCGGGCGCGGCGCCAAAGTTAGAACCTCGCACCATTGGGCTCGCACCTTTTGAGGTGCTAGGGGCCACCGTTCGTCCACTGCGTTTACAGCACGGTCCAAATTACGAAGTGCTTGGCTTTCGTCTTGGTAATATTGCTTATTGCACCGACACGAATTTTGTTCCGCCGGCGAGTTTTGAGGTGTTGGACGGCTGTGAAATTTTAATTCTAGACACTTTGCGACTGACCCCTCACCCAACACATTTTCACCTCGACGGGGCTTTGGAGGTGATTGAAAGAGTACGACCCAGACAAGCTTATTTGACTCATGTCTCACATGAGTTGGAATACGAGACTTGCAATGCCATGCTCCCAACGGGAGTGGAACTGGCATATGACGGTCTGAGTCTGGACCTGCGACTTTGACGGGCGGCCTGCCCCAGGTCAGGGTGGCCTTCAAGCCGGTTTGCGAGAACGGAAATACAGGCTAAGTGTCTGACACTACAGGCCTGCCAAAGTTGGCTTAAACGCTTTCCGCTTTGGCGGCCGGCACTCCTTGGTATTCGTATTGGGTATAACCATATCCATAAGTCGCACTGGGTAGGCCAGCGCGATTCACAATAATCCCGGCTAGGCGGGCTGCCACGGAGCTGAGAATACGATTGCACTGTTCAGCTTCTGGAATACCGCTCGCGTTAACACCCGTAACAAGCAGCACGCGATCCACCAGCGGTGCTACGATGGCGGGATCGGAAACCGGTAGTAACGGCGGGCAATCGAGAATAACGTAGTCAAATTTCTGCCTCAAGGTTTCAAGCAAATGAGCGAAGGTTTCCGATGTGAGCATCTCCGCAGGGTCAGGTGGAATCTGACCGGTTGGGAGGATCGACAGATGCTCGCATTCCGAGTCCACGGTGACATCGGCGAGTTCGCGAGAACCCCGTAGTACTTCCACCAGACCCGCCTCGTTGGCGATTCCAAAAACGCTGTGAATGCTAGGTCGGCGCATATCACAATCGATCAACAATACGGTCTTCGACGTCTTGGCGAGCGAGATTGCAAGATTTGCAGTGATGGTCGACTTGCCGTCACCCTGATTGGGGCTGGTCACTGCTAGCAGCTTATTGGTACCGCTGAGGTCAAATAAAATCTGTGTTCGCATGCCACGAAAGATTTCACTGACACGCGACTGAGGAGCATGGAAGGTAAACAGCGCCGGAGAGAGTCCTGAATTGGACCGTGTGGCTTCGCGCACCTGCCGCCGGCACTCAACGGTCGAATCAAAGTCAGGGATTTGGCCAAGCACGCGCGCGTCGTAAATGCCCTCCAAATCTTCCGTCGCTCGAATGCGATGGTCTCGCAATTCTGCCACCAAGACAAGCGATCCCGCTGCCAACAGTGTGGTCAACAAACTAATGGCCGCAGCGATCGGGCCGCTGGGCGATACCTTTTCGCCAAGTTCTGGCGAAGCGATCACTTCCTGAATCAACGCAGTGGAATCTTGCTGCATGTTGATATCCCGCAGCCGTTCGACTACGGAATTGTAGAGGTCTTCGTGCCGCGTGAGTTCGCGTAACCGCGCTTCGTCTTCCAATTCGACTGAAATCAACGTCTTGGCACCCCCCTCGGCCTCAGCGATCTGTTTCTCCAAGTCGAGCTTTCGTTTGTCGAGCGCCAGCACATCGTTTTCCATCAAGCTGACGTAGGCTTTCATCACATCGTCAGGCGTAAGTGGTTTTTCGTCCTTGTAAGTTCCCAGCGTCGCTTCGCGCGTCTTGAAGTAATCCTCCATCTCCGCCACTTGTGTCTGCAAGGTTCTCACCTCGGGATGTTTTGCCCCATACTCCTTGGAGGCTTGTTTGAGTTGGGCCTTGAGTGCTAACAGTGAACTAAATTCGGCGGTGGCGCCTGCCATACGCTGTGGCTGTTGGGCCAGAAAAGTCGCAGTCTGAGCTTCGCCGCGGTCAACGGTAACCAGAATCCCAAGTCGTTCTGCGTTCCGTTCGTCAATCAATGCCAGCTTCTCTAGCTGTCGACCCTCAGAGCCAGTCAGATTCTGAAGTCCGGACTTCACCAACTCCAGTCTCCCTTTGGATTCATCAATCGTCACTTGCAACTGAGACAATTGGGCCGACAACTCGTCGTAGCGCTGAGCATAAATGTTGGGCCCACCTGCGACACTCGACAGAATTGGAGCAGTGTTCTTGAATTCGCGGTATTTTGAAGCCGATTTCTCGATTTGATCTTCAAGCTCAGTGCGGGCTTTATTGATCAGTGCGACCGCTTCCTCGTTAATATCCTTAAACTTCGATTCGACAAACATTCGATACTCCGCGACAATCGCGGTCACGACTAATTGGCAATCCTCAGGACTCGAATGCCGAAATCCCAGCGTGAGGATTCTGGCATCTCGAGCGGATCCCGCACCTCCCCTTGTCACCGACATGTTGTCGATGACGTAACTGGTGGCAGTCGTCTTTTCATTCAGCTTCTCAATAATCGAAGGCTGCTCCGTGAGTCCCCCACGCTTAAGCGCCTCACCAACGATCAGTTTGCTTTGCAGCAGGGACATGTGAGTGGCTAGCAGATCTTCCGAAATCGACTCGCCTTTCGAGACGCTGGACGCCATCGCACCGGAGTCATTCTGCATCAGCAGCAGTTGTGCTTCGGATTCGTATGACGGCGGCAAGTAGAGGTAGTACGCGCCGCCGACCATTAAACCCAGAATACAGGCCAAAAAAATCAGCAGCTTGCGGCGATTCAGAATGGCCAACACATCTAAGGAAAATTCATTTCCGGAATTGTGGTCCTCAGACTGACGAGAAACAGCCTTTTCACTGCGCACTTTTTGATTGCCGTTCATATTTCCTAGCCAATTCCTTCTTTCCAACCTGGTTGTTCAATCGGTCGCAACGCGTCACCAACGGCCCGCAGTAGCGGAATCATTTGCACTTATGCCGGGTTTGCAAGCAGATCTGCCCCGAGCGACCGTACCGCAAAACTAGTTCTAGCTAATTAACTTTTGCGTAAATTTCATCTCCCACTGTGAACTTAAGGCATGATTGCGTCAACAGATCGAATCACGGATTAATTTGAATTCGGCAAAGAACATTCCGGCGCAAGCGTTACATTTGGAAGAGCTTGAAAACCGCGCATTGTTGTCCAGGTAGGGTGGCCGGGGGTGTTCGCATTTTGCGAACTCCGCTTTGGCATATTAATCGCTATTAAGCGTCCCCTAACGGCGCTGAAAAAAGAATTAGCTTGTCACTGCGGAATAAAGCGGCAGGTGTGGGGAGGATGACGATCTATTTTGGAATTCCTCGGTAAATTTCTCGACCGCTAAAGTTACAATTGGGGAAAAGATCTCGTAACGAGAATATTTCAGGGCGGAATCACAATGCCGGCTCACTTTGATACATCGTCCTCACGATGTAGTAACGCATTGCAATGAACATCAGCAAATTTTTTGGAGCGGCTCGTGTAGCTGCCCAGCTAGGGCTCTGAGTTATTAACGGCGAAGTGCACCTAAACAGGGGGACACACCCCCAACTCTCTCTAGTGACTCCCTTAATTGCGGTCCAGTTTAACTTCCACTCAACAAGTCCCGTCAGGCCATGTTTGTCAGTCAGTCGCGATTAACTCACCTGCTCCACCCCAGTTGTTACTGGAGCGAGGCAGCATACGAATTGGAGCGCGATCACATCCTGCGGAAAACTTGGCATGTGATTGCGACGACCAGTGATTTAGCGCGACCGGGTGATTTCATCACGCGAAACTTATTGGGAGTTCCCATTCAATTGCGCAACTTCAAGGGTGAGATTCGAGCGCTCTCGAACGTCTGCGCACACCGTCACGCAATCATTTGTTCTGCAGGACAGGGGAATTCAAAGGCCATGACGTGCCAATACCATGGATGGGAGTACCAGTCCGATGGCAGTACCGGACGAATTCCCCAACCGAAGAATTTTGTTCCCTTTGACGAACCTCGCCCAAGCTTGACGCGTTACACGGTTGAAACCGTAGGGCAATTAGTTTTCATCAACCTGAGTGAAGCCTGTCCGACACTTCGCGAATTTCTCGGCGACGATTTTTACGCACTTTTGCAGGATCGATTTGGTGCACAATGGAACTTGGCCATGAAATGGTGGCCCGACTATCCCGTAAACTGGAAAATTCCGATTGAGAATTCTTTGGAGGCGTATCACGTTCCCACAGTGCATCCGAGAACATTTCGAGAAGATCCGGGTGATGAACGCTCGGAACATGTGTTGTTCGAACATCGAACCGCCTTCGGAACTTCACTTCCATTCAGTCCGTTAAATAACATGGACGCTATGTTTCAGCGATTCGAAGGGCAGTTCGTGCGCACGCTCGGGTATAAACCAACCGGTAAATACTGGCAGCACCACGTTTTTCCGAACCTGCTTTTTTCGTTTACGGACGTGCTCAGTTTGTGCAACTGTGTGACACCAACAGGTCCAACAACGAGTAGCGCGACTGTCGTTCAATTCGGGCGCCTTCCTCGCGGCAAAGGGCCATTTCGGCTACTTTGGTCGAAGCTCTGGGCCCGCTTAACTGCGGGCATCACCAAGCGAGTACTCATGGAAGATCTACAGATCTTTGTCGCTATTCAAACTGGCCTGCGTGCCAGCTCACAGCCCGGCGTTTTAGGCCGCTGTGAGGAACGTATCCATCGTTTCCAAGAGTTCATCGCGCGCCGCACGAAACAGTCTAGTTAAACCGGTCCAAACACTAAGCTAACAGTTCCTCATGATAGACTTGAAAAATCGCGTTGCTATTGTCACGGGGGGCTCGCGCGGAATCGGCCGCGCGACGGCGCTGCGACTGGCAGAAGCCGGGGCAGACGTGATCATTAACTACATCACCAGCCAATCGAGCGCGCGCGAGGTCGCTGACCAAATTACCGCTCTCGGCCGACGTGCGGCAATCGTCAAGGCAGATGTTAGCGAACCCGAAGATATTCAAGCACTGGTGGAATTTGTAGGGCAATCGTTTGGCAAGATCGATATTCTGGTCAGCAATGCTGCCTCCGGCGGGTTTCGCCAAATCATGGAGGCAACTCCTAAGCACTTTGATGCTGCGATGAAGACCAACGTCCAGGCTTTGATGCTGTTGACGCAAGCGTGCGTTCCCTGGATGACTGACGAAACCCAGCGGCGCAAGATTGTTGCTTTATCCAGTCACGGTTCGCACCTCGCCTTGCCAGCTTACGGATTGATTGGTGCTTCGAAAGCGGCCTTGGAAAGCCTGTGCAGGCACTTGGCTCTGGAGCTCGGCAACTGCGGTATCAACGTCAACGTCGTGCTTGCAGGCCTAGTGGAAACCGATTCCACGCGGATGTTCCCGGGCAGCGAAGAGGCGTTTGCAACCATCGCCGCTCGACGACTGGTCAATGGACGTCCCCTCACGCCGCAGGAGGTGGCCAACGCAGTGCTGTTCTTGGCCAGCCCGATGAGCGACCTAGTGCAAGGTCAGACTTTGATTATCGACGGTGGAGAAACGCTGCGTGGATAACCTTTCGCCCTTTCCGGGTCTTGAACGCTCGACATGAAAATCAGCTCCATACCGCAACTCTATCGCAACTTGCGCCGTTGGCAAGAAATCATCCTCATTCTGCGCCGCTACGGCTTGGCAGACTGGCTCAGTCAGTTGCGGGTGGATTTCATTCGGGACTGGATCAAGGACGATCAAGGTGTCCCACTATCCAGTTATTCGCGTGAAACCAGAATTCGCATGGCGCTAAGTGATCTTGGGCCGACATTTATCAAATTGGGGCAAGTACTCAGTCTGCGTCCCGATTTGATCGGCCCGGATCTGGCCGGCGAGCTGACGATGTTGCAGTCAGAAGTTCCAGCAGATCCGCCCGACGTGGTCCGACAGATCGTCGAGAAGAGCCTGGGACACCCAATCAGTGAGTTGTATGGGCGGTTCGAGGACACGCCCATTGCATCCGCTTCGATTGGACAAGTACACCGCGCTCAGCTTTGTGATGGCACCGAAGTGGTCGTCAAAGTTCAACATGCGGACATTGAGAACAAAGTGAAAGAGGACCTTGAGATCATGGCGGGCTTGGCCGTGCTGGCGGACCGCATTCCGGAACTAGCGGTATGGAAGCCTCAGGTGCTGGTAGAGCAGCTCTCTAAGTCGCTCAAGCGCGAGCTAAACTTTACCCGTGAACAGCAGAACCTGAAGCTCTTCAACAAAGAGTTGGCGAAGTTCAAGAACGTCAGGATTCCTAAGACGATTCCCGATCGTAGTTCGTCGCGGATCTTGACGATGGAACTGCTCAAAGGTGTGCCAATCAACAAATTCGCAGCTGAGAGCTTGAGCAACGACGCGCAGCGCCAGGCCATCGCGAAATTGGCCGCAGAAGTTTACGTCGAGATGATCTTCACGTTGGGCACCTACCACGCTGACCCACACCCCGGAAACATCCTGGTCATCGACGACGTCGCCCTGGGACTGCTGGATTTCGGCATGGTAGGTCGAATTGATGATCGTTTGCGGGAATCGATCGAGGACATGTTACTGGCCGTTGTTGGCCGCGACGTGTCGATGCTCACCACGCTGATTAAACGTGTCGGGCGGACACCGCCGCGTTTAGATGAAAGCCTGCTGAACATTGATGTGGCTGAACTGGTTGCCACCTATGCGACACAATCGCTCGACAGCTTTGACTTGTCGGGCGCCCTGAATGATGTCACGGACATCATGCACCGACATCACATTGCACTGCCGCCGCAAACATCGCTGCTGATTAAGCTGCTGATCACACTGGAGGGGACGTTGCATCAGCTCGCCCCCAAATTCAGTTTGGTTGAAGTGATGCAGCCATTTTTTCGCCGTATCTGGCTGCGCCGCATCGCCCCTAAACGTCAGGTGAAACGGTTGCGGAGAATTTATTTCGAATTGGAATCTTTACTGGAGACGTTGCCCGCGCAAGTCAGCTCGGTGATGCAGCTCGTTCAAGAGGGACGGCTCGATGTCCACTTGGCGCACAAGGGTTTGAGCCCATCGGTCAATCGCATGGTGCTGGGCTTACTGATCAGCGCGGTGTTTTTAGGCTCGTCGATCTTGCTGGCCTTCAAAGTGCCGCCACTGCTGTTCATGACAACCGGTTGGTTGGGAATCGAAAAGCTCAGCCTGTTTGGGCTACTGGGCTATGCCTTGAGCATGTTGGCCGGCTTGAGGCTGATTCGAGCGATCAACCGTTCCGGGCATTTAGACCAACGCGATAGCGACTAACCTAGCTGTAGAGTTGAATCGCGCGAATGATCGCATCCAACTCATTGGGTACGGCCACCGCACGATTGGCAAACGAAGCGCGACTGACACCGCGGCTACCTAGCACGTCGTTGAATTCCTCTTGGTCCGTGGTGTGGTAGGCGACCGTTGCAGTCGGATCCTTTAATTGATGTCCGGTGAGGATACACACGACACGATCCGAAGGAGCAATGACACCTTCTTCGCGGAGCAGTCTGGCACCCGCCACACTCGCTGCGCTGGCCGGCTCGCAGCCAATTCCACCCGCGCCAACTTGCGCCTTGGCATCAAGAATTTCCTGATCGGTGACTCGCCGCACGACTCCGTCCATGAAATCGAGTGCGCGCAGACACTTACGCAAATTGACCGGTCGGTTGATTTCGATCGCGCTGGCAATCGTATCCGCCTTGGCATGACGACTATCCAGATCGTTGTAGTAGTCGCAAGTAATCCCTTGATATGACAGGCCTTGATTCCAACGCAGCCCGCGGCGGTCGTAGAGCTGGTAGAGCGTGTCGGCTCCGGCGGCATTGATAACAGCCAGACGCGGCACGCGGTCGATTAGCCCCAGTTGATGAAGTTCCATGAATGCCTTCCCAAAGGCGCTCGAGTTACCCAGGTTCCCACCGGGCACCACAATCCAATCGGGAATTTGCCAACGGAGCGCCTCAAGCACTCGGAACATCACCGTCTTTTGTCCTTCCAGACGGAACGGATTGATGCTGTTGACAAGATAAATGCCAAGATCTTTCGAGACCTCACGCACGCGGAGCATGGCGTCATCGAAGTCGCCCGCGATCTGCACTGTGAGGGCGCCGTATTCGAGCGCCTGCGACAATTTTCCGTAAGATATTTTGCCACTGCCGATGAAAATAATGGCTTTCATCAGCCCCGTCACGGAACTGTACATTGCGAGCGACGCGCTGGTGTTTCCCGTCGACGCGCAGGCAGCCCGTTTGGCACCCGTCAGTCGCGCGTGACTGAAGGCGGCACACATGCCGTTATCTTTGAAGCTCCCCGAGGGATTCATCCCCTCGTATTGCAAATAAAGCTGGCCGGAATTCATCCCTACATACTGGCCAACTTGATTGGCCTGTTGGAGCAACGTCTGCCCCTCACCGACGGTGACCACCTTGTCGGCGGGAACAAAAGGCAAGAGTTCGTGAAAACGCCACACGCCACTAAAGCGAAGGGGTTCGTGGCGACGCGTCCACATTTGCTCAAAATCGGCCATGCGTTTGGGTACATGTAATTTTTCCCAATCGTAGGCGACATCCAGCAAATCTCCGCAGCGATCGCAGGCAGTCCTAATTTGACCCACATCGATCGTGGCACCACACAACGGATTGATGCACCGTTGATAGGAGATACCACTCGTGATCGACTGTGCCACATTGGCTGCCAACTTGGCTTCGGCCATCATCGTTTCCTGTGTTCTGCTCGTGACTAAAGTTGGCTGCGTGACCTGCTGAACACCGCCCGCAGTCAAGCCCCAATTCGTTTATACCGCAGTGACCCGGATTCGCCCATGTCTCTTTTCCAGCACGATTTGCCGTAATAATTATCGGGTATCGTAGCCAGCAGGGCTATTCTCAGTTTGACATAAAACGAGGATTTGCCTACCATTCCCCCCACATGCCCCCTAAGTTAACAGCTAGGAGTATTCATGAACGCCGCCGATCTCGAGAAGTTTCGTGAATATCTTCTGGCGCTGCACCATCGGCTGAAGGGGGATGTCAATTCCATGTCAGACGAAGCTTTCGGTGCCGCAGACGAATTTGTCGACCATCGAGCTCCAATCCACCCAGCGGAAGCTGGTACGCACAGTTTCGAGCAGGAGTTTACGCTAAATTTACTCTCCTCGGATGGGGAGCGATTGGCGCGCATTGAAGCCGCACTTGTCAAAATTGCCGCAGGATCCTACGGTTTCTGCGAGGAATGTGAAGGTCGCATTCCGAAAACCCGACTGGAAGCAATCCCGGATACCCCCCACTGTGTCAAGTGTGCCGCTAAATTGGAAAACTGAAGTGTCGCAAAGCGATCCATCAATTCGCCCGGACACGGTCGTAGCTGCATCAGCCCATGTCTTGAGTGAGAAACTGCAGCCCGCGGCTGTAGTCAGGTCGAGCATAGCCAGCGACCATTGTACCTGGTTACCGCTACGCTGGTTAACCTATTTTTTGGTAGCGGTCGGCGGCACGACCGCCGATCTCTGGACGAAACAGTGGGTTTTTGGATGGCGTGGCTTGCCAGGAGAGCTCCCACCCTGGTGGCTTATCGAACCCTATGTTGGAATCGAGACCGCAGTAAACCCTGGTGCGTTATTTGGTATGGGGGCGGGCTGGGGCAAACTGTTTGCGCTACTTTCTGTGGTTGCCGCACTGGCGATCCTACTCTGGTTGGGTCGATTCCAGGCGATCCGCAGTTGGTGGTTAACCATCGCTTTGGGAGGGGTGACTGGTGGCATCTTTGGAAACTTATATGACCGTCTGGGGCTGTGGAACCCACCTGCCGAACGCCCCGATTGGCAAAGCGGTGTTCGCGACTGGATTCTGTTTCGTTACGAGCAGTATACCTGGCCGAACTTCAATATCGCGGATAGTTTGCTTGTCTGCGGCGCCATCATGCTGGCCATTCATTCGTTTATGATGCCGCATTCAGATGCCCAACGTGAGAAAAGCAGTCCCTCAGTCGCTGAGTGACCTCGGCAGCGCGTCCCTGAGTGAATTGCCGTGACCAGCCAACCTCTGCTTTCAATCTGCATTCCGACCTTTAATCGCGCTGCGTTGTTGGACATCTGTTTAGCGAGCGTCTTGCCTCAAGTTATCGAACATTCGGGCGAAGTGGAGTGCGTCATTTCTGATAACGACTCCTCAGACGAAACAGCCGCGGTCATCGAGCGGTACCAGCAGCGGTTCAACTTTCGTGTTTTTCGCAATAGCGAGAACATTGGTATCATCGGCAATATCACCAAAGTCGCTGTTGAGCATGCGCGCGGCGATTTCGTGTGGCTTATTGGTGACGACGATGTATTGACTCACCAAGCCGTCTCGCGTCTGCTTGATTTATTGCGCTCCGGTGCAGCCATTGACCTCGTGGCCTTGAATGTGGCCTTTGCGTCGAGCTCGGAGCGTCCCACTGCAAACGCGGCTGCGGGTGGCGTTCGCTCCGTACCCGACAAAAGATTGCGGAAATCTACCGTCTCCGAAATCGTCCCCTTTGAGCGATTGTTGGACGGCCCCTGTGCTGACTTTACTGCCATGTACTCGCTGGCCATGCGACGGACTCTGTGGCGCGACGAGTATTCAAGTGCATCCCTAACTGAACCCTTCACCTCTGTAGAATCGACCTACCCTCACGCGGCGATTGTGGCCAAACATTTACCCGGAAAGCTGTCAGGGCTAATCGCCGAGCCCGCGGTGGTGATTTACGAATTGCCCGGCGAACAGTTCAGTTGGGCCAAGCATCGAGCGTTGAGCGTGTTGGTCTATTGCACACAACTCTTGCAGATGTATGAAGCGCACGGTGTCCCGCACAAAACCATGGCGCCCTATTATGTCTATCAACTGGAGCATCGCAGCCATGAACTGGGGGACTTGATCTTCAACCGTCAGTCAGCCGGTGGCTATGGAGCAGCCCTAAAATTTGCTTGGATGCTGCGCCGCTATCCATTGCGAGTGTTACGTGCATTCTTGCTCGCGTTGACACATCCTCAGGCTCCTTGGATCATAGCGGTCCCGTTGCGCAGGCTGCAGCGACTCAAGCAGCGGTCGTAAAGCACGCTCAGTTTGCTACAATCTCGCCCGCGCCTACCCCCAACACATCCCTCCACACCAGCCCCTCAACTTGACTCGTATGCTTCCCGAATCCACACCGCAACTTGCCATACCGCACTGCAATCTCTGCGGCTTGACGTGCGCCAACACAATGCTGGCTCGTCCGCCGAAATCAACAGCAAGCAGCGACGAACTGTTGAGTTGCACGCGGCTGGCCAGGTGGCGGTCCTTCGAACTGACAGACACATTCCCTCCTGCCATGGCGCAACCTGAGGCTGGGCTGTCGCCGCAAGTTCAAGAACAACTGGCTGCACTGCAACTCGGGTCGCGGACATTGATCTGGCTTGAAGGCTGCGATGTCCGTGCGGCGCGGGGCGCCGTGAAACTCGCGGAAAAACTCGGCTGCACCGTGCACGTGGGTGAGTCCAACGGTTCCCGCTCGCTCAAGTCGGTGATGGCCAGCGAAGGTTGGTTGGGGACAACATTGAGTGAGGTCTCTGCCCGAACCGAATTGGTTTTGACGCTAGGCGATGGGATCATTCGTGAAGCACCCCTCATCGCTGCGCGTTTTTTTCGCAGCGTGACGCGCACGAGCCAACCGTATTGGTTGCACCTAAGTCCTACGAGAATCGTAGCCGCAATTCGCGGAAATGTGGCTACACCGAATGAAATCGTGCACGTCCCGCGCGCAGACTGGTTTAATTGGCTAACTGAATTGGCCATGTGTTTGCAAGCCGACCGCGCCGCGCCAGATTCCGCCCCAACCGTGGGCCTGACAGGAGAATCTGTCAAGCTGGTTGCCAATCGCTTGCGAGCTACAGAACATTCGGTTTGGCTGTGGGATAACGACGAACTGCATGAGGGGACGGACGAGTTGATTATCCGTCGACTGCTAACGCTGGCACGTCAACTTTCCGAAACACGGCGATGCGCGTTGCTTCCTCTAGATAGCAATGTCGGACGAGTGACTGCCGACGAGACCTTGCTGTGGCTAACTGGATGCTCGAACACGGCCAGTTATGTAGCCGGGCAGTGGCTGACCCAACCCCGGTATTCCGGTTACACGTTGGCGGACTGGGAGGCCTCCTTCGACGCGATCATCCTCGTTAGCAATCTGCCCACGATGAAATCACTTCCGAATTTACGCGCCGATTTGCTAATGCAGACACAGTCGCTCAATGAGCCGTATGCTCTGCAGGTTGCCGCAGTTGGCGTGACGGATAGCGGTCATCTTTTCCGCGGAGACCGTGGTACGGTACACTACTTCCCCGCGCTGCAACGTGGGGTAGCTCCAACAGCTGCCTCAGTTCTTTCGCATCTTGCCACCACAGCCCAGGCGAAAACAATGGAGGTGGGCAGTGCTACTAGAACTTAAAAATTGCCGCGTGATCGATACTGGCAGTAAAGTCGAAACGGGTTTGACGAGCGTGTGGGTACGCGATGGAATCATTGTGACGCGGCCGCCACAGGATCCAGCGGACAATCAGAATCCAGCGGACAATCAGATCGATTTAATGGGTGGCCTCGTCATGGCTGGGGGTATCGACTTGCACACCCACATTGGCGGCGGCAAAGTTAATTTGGCGCGCATGTTGATGGCCGAGCAACCGCGTTCCCGCAATACCAGTACTGTTTGGCCAACTGTGCGCAACGGCGAACTCTATGCGAAGATGGGTTACACGACTTGCTTTGAGCCGGCGATGATCCTCTCGCAGGCACGGCATACACATCTCGAGCTTGCCGATACACCGCTGCTCGATACCGGCGCTTACGTCGTGCTTGGTAACGAAGACTGGTTGCTAGCCGCACTCGGTAAGGGTCTTGAAGACGCCAGCCTGCGCAGTTTAGTTGCTTGGTCCGTCTCCGCGACGCAGGCGCTGGCAGTGAAAGTCGTTAACGCAGGTGGAATCAATGCGTTCAAGTTCAATCGCCGCGCGTTAGAGGTTGATGAACCCCATCCGGTATATGGTGTCTCGCCACGCGACGTGATTCGACGCTTGTCCGCTGCCGTGGATGATTTGCAATTACCACATCCTTTGCATGTGCATGCCAGCAATCTGGGGGCGCCGGGTAATATTGCCTCGACACTAGCCACACTGGATGCGGCAGAAGGGCGGCGATTGCATCTGACTCATGCACAATTCAATTGTTATTCAGGACCCTTCAGTAGCGACGACGTGGGGTACGCCATGGGGAGCGGCGCAGAGCAACTGAGCCGGTACGTTAATACGCATCCCAACATTTCGTTGGATGTGGGACAAGTCGTATTTGGACAAACGGTGACTATTTCGGCCGATGAGGGGGCTCAATATCGCAATCGGATCCACGCTCACCCGAAACGCTGGATTGTCAGCGATACGGAATGTCAAGCGGGCTGTGGAGTAGTGCCGATGCGGTACAGCGATCGTCACTATGTTCACAGTCTGCAATGGACGATTGGTCTCGAACTGCTGCTGTTGATCGAAGATCCGTGGCGGGTGTTCTTGACGACAGACCATCCCAACGGTGGACCATTTACTAGCTACCCACATTTGATTCGCCTGCTCATGGACCGCGATTTCCGGCTGGCAAAATTAGGGGAAATCCATTCGCAGGCGGCGCAGCGCAGCGTGCTGCAAGAAATAGATCGGGAATACACGCTTGAAGAGATCGCCATCATCACCCGCGCCGCGCCTGCCAAAATTCTAGGCTTACTGGATCGTGGCAGCCTAGAGCCAGGTAAGCGGGCTGATATCGTGGCCTACCGTCCGCGGGCAGATTGGGAGGACACCTTTTCTCAAGCCCAATTGTTGCTCAAAGGTGGCCTTGAAGTCGTTCGGGACGGTCAACTCACCGGTGCGTTGGCCACCAAGGCAACGCTGGCCGCGCGACCCGCCTTTGACAGCT
Organism: Pirellulales bacterium; assembly: GCA_038215215.1. GTDB lineage: Bacteria > Planctomycetota > Planctomycetia > Pirellulales > Pirellulaceae > Aureliella. The sequence continues at coordinate 2,377 of JBBQRC010000004.1, read as the reverse complement.
CCGATGTTAGGCATTGGTATCGCGATATCGAATCATGGTTGCACCTACCGGCCGATTCTCTTTCTATCTCCGACGACGAATTGGCTGAAATCGGAGGGTTGGCAGCAGCTCGGCAGCAGTGATCATCGAACTGGGACAGTGCCGGACACACGAATTAGTCATGGCTCGGGTCTCAGTTGCTGAAACGTGTTCAGGTCTGCTTAAAGCCCCGCGCCGCCACTTGGAAGCCTCCACACTGCGCGAGTTCCTTGGAATGTCGAAATTGATTTGCCTTGACCTTAGTTCCAGTTTCGCACTTTTTGGACTGCTGCGACTTGTCGCAGCTTTCATTTTCAAGCGTGTGCAGCACAGGTGTGTGAATTTAATGACACCCCAGCGGTCGCGCCCCAGCGCGAAAGCAGCCAAGCAGTCCTGGACGTCGAGGAGAAGCCAAAGCGGTGATGAATCACCGCACTCCCAAAAGTGCGAAACTGGAACTAAGGCCCCGCGCTCTTAACTTGGTGTTAAAATATTCGCTTGCTTCTCAACCACTGCTTGATCGAAACAAAAACCATGACAACAACTCGAATTTGGCTAGCGAGCGCACTCGCAGCCGTCTGCATTTACGGCCAACTTCATGGCCAGGAAAAAAATTTGCCGCGCAGCACTCCAGAATCACAAGGAGTATCTTCCACGGCGATTCTCGACTTCATTGAGACAGCCAATCGTGAAGTCAAATCTATGCACAGTTTTATGCTTCTGCGTCACGGGCAGGTCGTCGCCTCAGCCTGGTGGGAACCCGAAGCGGCGGATAGGCCGCATGTATTGTGGTCGCTGAGCAAGAGCTTCACCTCGACTGCGGTGGGCCTGGCCGTCGCGGAGGGCAAACTGTCGATCGACGATTCTGTACTCAAGTTCTTTGCGGACGAAGTCCCTGACGAAGTCAGCGCAAATCTAAAAGCCATGCGGGTCCGTGACCTGCTGACGATGTCCACAGGTCATCAGGACGAAGTAAATCTAAGGCTGCAGAAGGACTGGACGAAGAGCTTCTTGGCTCATCCGGTACCATACAAACCCGGTACGCACTTTAAGTACAATACGCCCGCGACTTACATGCTGTCGGCCATTGTGCAAAAAGTAACGGGACAAACCGTTTTAGAGTATTTGCAGCCAAGGCTTTTCGAACCGTTGGGGATTGCGGCACCGCGTTGGGATTCCAGTCCGGAAGGAGTATCGTTGGGTGGATATGGACTTTATTTGTGCACCGAGGACATCGCCAAATTCGGGCAACTGCTTTTGCAAAAAGGGCTCTGGCAAGGGCAACAACTTGTCCCCGCGGATTGGATTGCACAAGCGACCGCCAAACAGGTTTCGAACGGGAGCGACCCGAGTCGCGACTGGGACCAGGGGTACGGCTTTCAATTTTGGCGTTGTCGCCACAACGCCTTTCGTGGCGATGGTAAGGACGGCCAATTTTGCATCGTATTGCCGGATTTGGACGCCGTAATCGCCATCACCGCCAACACCGGCGATATGCAAGCGGAGTTAAGTGTCGTGTGGGACAAACTACTCCCCGCTTTTTCCGCTTCCCCACTGCCCGAGAATCCCGAGGGGCAAGCCAAGTTGCAGGAGGCGATTGGGAAGCTCAAGGCAAGCAAGTAACACTCCTAGATCTCAAGTCAGAAAATTGGCTCGGTTAGCGCCGATCGCCCCGGTAAGCCTCGCGAAAAGATGCGGGCTCGGCTAGAATGAGCGTCTTCGACCCCCCTCTTTCTACCCCGTCTGTGCTTTATGTCTGTTCCTCGAGTAGCCATCATTGGCCGTCCTAACGTCGGCAAAAGTAGTATTTTCAACTGGTTAGCCGGCCGTCGATTGTCTATCGTCGACGACAAGCCAGGCGTCACCCGCGACCGGATGACGACTTTGATCGAGCACAACGATCGCTATTTCGAACTTATCGATACCGGTGGGATGGGCATTGAAGATGTCGATAACCTAACCAAGGATATCGAATATCAAATCAGCGTGGCCATTGATGATGCCGACATCATTCTCTTCGTGGTGGACACCAAGACGGGGCTCGTGCCGCTGGACGAACTGGTAGCCGAGCGGCTGCGGAAAGTTGAAAAGCCCGTCTTGTTACTGGCCAATAAGACCGACCATCCGGGCCTAGATAATTCAGCTCACGATTTCCATCGTCTCGGTAGTGGGTGGCTCATTCCCATCAGCGTATTGCAAAGCCGTAATAAGGAAGTGCTGTTCGAAGAGATCATCGAACGTCTGCCAAATCGGGACTTTGACGAGCGCGAAACCCAAGCACCGCGCATGAAGATCGCCATCGTCGGACGCCGTAACGTGGGAAAAAGCACGTTCGTTAATACTTTGGCACAGGCAGAGC
>JBBQRC010000003.1:0-31348 GCA_038215215.1 Pirellulales bacterium | reverse complement strand
TTGGATTGGCCGCGGCGTCTACAATCCGCACAGTCGCATCCGGGTCAGGCTCTACCAACGAGATCAAGCGGGTGATTTGAACGAGGCATGGATCGAGGCGCAATTGGAGTACGCAGTCAGGCTGCGCGAGCTTTGGACACTCGCCCACGAATCTCTAGACGCCGTGCGTTTGGTTAACAGTGAGGGGGACGGACTAAGCGGCTTGGTGGTCGATCGATTCGCAAATTACGTGGTGGTGCAAATTTCATCCCTGGCGATGCGCGCGTGGAGTCCAATCATTGTGGCTTGGCTTCAGCGTCGCTTCCAACCCGCCGCGATCTTTGTACGAACCGATGCGAAAACGATGGCCAACGAGGGGATTGAAGACCACCAGGAGGTCATTGGCACCCCTCCGGAGCAGCCGATTGTCCTAACGGAGTCGGGAGTCAAAATCCAACTCGACCTCGTGAGTGGACAAAAGACTGGCTATTACTTGGACCAACGCGCTAATCGTGTCCGCGCCGCGAGGTGGGTGCAACCTGGCCGCATGCTCGATGTTTGCTCCTACCTGGGAGGCTTTTCGCTGGCGGCGTGTCGCTGGGGCAAACCGACAAGTGTCGTAGCCGTTGATTCCAGCAAACGTGCGCTCGACCAAGCTGCAGCCAACGCTGAGTTAAATGGATTTGCGCAAATCAGCTTCGAGCCAGCGGACTGCTTCGAGTACCTGGGACAACTGGTGCAGGCGGGAGAAGTTTTTCAGACCATCGTGCTTGACCCACCGCGTATGGCCAGCAACCGTGGTAACGTGAGTTCAGCCCTGCGAGCTTACCATCGCTTGAACACCTCGGCGTTGCAGATTCTCGCCCCGGGCGGAATCCTCGTGACATGCAGTTGCTCAGGCCGCGTCAGTGGCGAAGAATTCCAAGGGGTAGTTGCCGCAGCAGCCGCACGTGCGCGGCGAAGTTTGCAAATTATCGAGAGTACGGGAGCCGACTTCGATCACCCTGTAGCAGCCAATTGCCCAGAGGGCGAATACCTGAAATGCCTCATTTGTCGAGTGCAATAAAAAATGGTCATGGTATGCCGCTCCATCGTCACACCATGACCATGCATGCGTTGGAACAGATTCGGAAATCCGTTCCACCCTCCCAATCCGTGGTACAAGAGCTATCGGCTAGCACGGGACGGTGAGCTTAGTTAATTTGGCGTTTTCCAGCGGTTCCAGTCCGCTTTCATTTGACAGGCTGTTAACCAGTGAACGCAGCCCACTAGCGAGTGACCGTCGGCAGACGTGCGACGTTATCCACGGGACTCTGCAGCGCAGCGTTCCGCGGCTGAGTCACAACTGGGACCTCTAGTGGAGCGGGTACAAAAGTTGGGGCAGGCGCCGGTGTCGACATCGGAATCTGCGGCGATTGTACCGGTTGCACCTGAGGATAAGCGCCTTGATCTAACGCGCCCTGCTCGACAGCCGCTACCGTGTGTGTATCGCAACCAACGGCACCGCGGGTATAACGATTCGAGCGGACGGCCGGCTGGCAATTTCCCGTGGCACACGAGCCGGACGTGCAGTGTGCGCAGCCGGACGTGCAGTGTGCACAGCCAGCATGTTTACTGTGTGCGAGATGTGCGTACATCCTGGCGCAAGCAGCCGCTTGCTCAGCCGCATAGTTATCCCACAAACTGTTAGCGCAACGATTGTAGAGGAGAACTTGTGCGGTGGGATTATATGGCTGCTGTGCCGAATAGACGGGCCACATGACCGGTGCAAAAGCCGCATTAGGGATCTCGGAAATCACACCCTGCTGCAGAATCTGATCGATGACATTGCGGCCGCGGTGATGGATGCCAACTGGCAGGGAAGTGGGATCAGAGCTAACCGCAGGCTGCTTGGCTGACTCTGCTTGGTCAGAGGGACTCAGATCGGTGTAACTGAACGGGTTGTTAATCCCATCGCTTGTCATCTCCACCTCGGCCAGCGGCGATTCACGCACGACACCGGCAGCGGCTGCTGGTTGCAGGTTGGTTTCATCTGTAGAAACAAGCAGCGACTTGGGCTGCCCCAAACCATCGAGAAATTGGATTTGGGCATGGCAAAAGGATGAGCCGCAGAGAAACGCTCCGACGGCGCAAATTTTCAGTAGTTTCATATTGGCACCCTCAGTGCGAAAAGGGAAGCCGCCGAGCCAAAAAGCTCGGCGTCAGGTTTCGGTCGCAACAAAAGGGCACCACGAATTCAATCCCCAATGAGTGGTAACATGAACCACATATACCGCGAGGCTGGTGTCGCGGTGGGCATCGTGTGTGCTCTACCCATAGCATTCACTCCAGCTAGCAATAAGCAAGCAAAATTGCAATTAAATTCCAGCCCTCGCGGGTACTCAGCTGCGCATAGCAGGAGTTGCGAAAAGAAGGCCAATGGCGTTGAGTTTGAGGGGGTGGGATGCGCACCTGCGGCGAACGCGACGCAATGTGAGCCTCGCCCTATTTGCTATTAACGGCTTGCAGCAAGCGTTGGCGGATCATGTAAAGCCGCGTGCTCTCAGTGATTTTGGCATCCTCCAAATCGCTGACGTAGAACACGTCGACAACTTGATCGAGATGAGTGCTAATCTTGGCGAATTGCAGCACGACTTTCATTTCAAAGAGCACTCGTGAAACGTCGTAAAGCAAGCCCATGCGATCGTAGGCAAAGAGCGTGATGATGGTAAATTTTTCTGAGGTGCTGTTGTCGAACCGGACCTGAGTCGGCTGAATCTTTAACCCTTCTGCCGCTTTGGCGCGACTGTTTCGCCAAATCCTCGGAAAGTTGGGAGTTTGCGAATTACCCGGATCAAGCGCTGCGACTAACTTCTGGCAGATTTCGTCAATACGATATTGGGGTGGCGCGCCTTCGAATTCGCGATCCTCCACGAAGAACTTATCCCAGACGATATCATCGGGTTGGGTATGGATGTCAGCCGCCAGAATTTGCATGCCTTGACTCGACAAGGCACCCGTGATGCGATGAAAGGTACCAATCGGTTTGCCAGATTGTTTTAACGCGATGGTGTATTCGACGGCCTGCTGAGTTTGACTAAAACGTCCCCAAGCCAACACGGGGGTTTTGTCGAGCTTCCGGAATCTGGCAACTTCATCAATGATTTGACTGGGTGGCATTCGCAACAAATACCCGATGGGCAATGCTTCAACTTGCCGTTGCCACCACTCCATATCGGCGTTGTGAGTGACCAGTTGCAAGACAGTTTGCTGGCGAATGCGGATGTCTTCACGGAACGATTCGCCTGGTTTGTCATCACGAAAATGCGAGTCGGTTTGACGATAGAGTTGGACGAGTAAGTCCACTTTCCACTGATTGACAACGTCGGGCCCCACGCCGGCTAAATCGGCATAAGTGAGCAGCAAGAGCAGCACCAGTCGTTCACTTGAACCGACCACTGAAGCAAAGCCCACGATGACCTCATTGCTATTCAGGTCATGACGGAAGGCGGTATTGGCCATCAACAAGTGATGGTGGACCAGAAACATCAGCGTCTCTTTGTCCTGTGCATTCAACCGCAAGCGATCGGCGGTTTCTTCAGCGATCCGTCGCCCTACTTCGCTATGATCCTCCACATACCCCTTGCCCAAGTCATGAATCAGCAAGGCCAAATGCAAGATGGTTTTGTTCTTGAGCTCTCGATAAAGGTTACCCAACGTTGAATTGTCGCTGGCCAGGTCCGTGACACATTCGACCGTACGAATGCAGTGCGCATCGACCGTGTACTTATGATATTGGTTAAACTGCAAAAGGCAGCGGGCGTGTTTCATGCCCGGAATGATCTGCTCGAGCACGCGCAGTTCGTGCAGACGCCGCAATTGAGAGCCCAAATTGCCAAAGTGCGATAGCAATTCCCAAAAGCGTTGGATGGTGACCGAGTCAATTTCCGTAACGGGACGTGACAACATCGCGGAGCGGATTTCTTGCCAAGTCTCGTGTTCGATCGGGCGCCCATAACGATTTGAAATGGCCATCAATTCGAGCACCGCAGCCGGATCACGTTTGACTCGAGTGAGTCCAAAGCGTGTGGCCCAGACATGCGACCAACCCACGCGGAAGTCGCGACGAACCGGTAACGCGACCGCATGCTCAAGTCCCTGGGCCACGGGTGAACGCGATTTCGCCGAGGCCACAAAGTGAGTGCTACTATACCGAATCTCGCTGGTTCGTTCAAAATATTGCTGCATAAACTGTTCGACAGGCAGGATGCCGTCGGAGCCCATGAAACCGCTCCACGCCGATAGCTTCATTTGCAGTGGGCGATCCAATTGATCCTGCGACTTGCCATTTTCAAAATGCATTTGGTTGCGGAGGCGCAAGAGATACTGGTAGCCCGTTTTGAGCCCGTTTTGATCTTCGGCCGAAAGATGCCCGAGTTGGGCAAGCTGATCAAGATCACATTCACCATATTGGGTGAAACCAATCCAGCGCACCAATTGAATATCGCGCAGCCCGCCGCGCGAACGCTTGATGTTCGGCTGCAGCAAATAGACCGTCTCACCGTATTTACGGCGCTCTTCAAAGCGTGCCTGTTCCACTGCACGGACCACACGGCGACTGCTACGCTTGGCACCCAAACGCAGACTGCGCATAAAATGGCTGAAGACATCGACACTGCCAGAGACGACGCGACTTTCGACCAGCGACGTGTAAACCGTGGCATCTGCCCAGGCCAGCTTCAGCGCTTGCTGGTGAGTGCGCAGTGAAAAGCCCAACTGACAACCCGCATCCACGATCCACTGGCTAAGCTTCCGCGCTAAGGGAATGACATGCTGAGTCACTTCCGCGGTATGCAGCAGCATCAGGTCGACGTCAGAAAAGGGAGCAACGTCTCGCCGCCCGTAGCCACCATGCGCGACCAGCGCGATATTCTTTTCCAGCTTGTTGACATTGGCGTCGGCCAGTGCGGCCTGAAGCAAGTCCAGAACAATGCTGTCGACCAAATCTGCCAGACGAACGCAAACCTGCAGGCCCGACGCACCGCTGTCATGCAACGCGCGCAACCGCAACCGACCGTCTTGCAAACGTATTCGACTTTGAACCACTGCTTGCGGCAGTCCGCCTGCTGCAGCCATTGGCACTCCTGCTAAATCGCTTCTTCGCCCGACTCACCGGTACGAATGCGAATGGCGTCAGCCAATTCGGTCACAAAGATTTTGCCGTCACCGATTTGTCCCGTCTGGGCTGTGTTGAGAATGGTATCAATGACCGTCTGCAGATTAGCGTCCGTGCAGACGACCTCGATTTTCACTTTGGGCACAAAATCGACGGCGTATTCAGTACCACGATAGATTTCGGTGTGCCCTTTCTGCCGCCCGTAGCCGCGAACTTCACTCACGGTCATGCCGTGAATACCCTGCTCGGTCAAGGCGTTTTTTACGTCTTCAAGTTTGAAGTGACGTACGATTGCTTCAATTTTCTTCATCCACCCATTCTCCAGGAAGGCGTCTCTGCGTTGTCTGTGCGCCGAAGTTGCCAGTTTATCGTCAAGGTTGCTTGACAGGAATCGGGATTGCCTCACGATTTCCGCGTTTGCTATGCACAATTTGAGGCAAAGGCAGGAACCGGTCCATGAACGCGTGGCTGCCAACAACCTTCATGCCCAGCTTACGCCGCGCTGTAATCATACGCTATTTGGCCTCTGCCACGGTTGATCGGGGATACCCACCAGCGCATTTTGCTGCCTTGCTAAAACGAACAACCAGTCGCTCAATCGATTCAAATAAACGATGATTCGCGAACAATCGGCCACTTCCGGTTGCTGCGATAAGTGCACGACATCTCGCTCAGCACGGCGGCAGACGGTACGTGCCCAGTGTAAAGCTGCAGAAGCTGGGCTGCCGCCAGGAAGCACGAAATTCTTCAGCGGCGCGAGCTGTTCCTCCATTTCGTCCATGGAGGTTTCAAGGAAGGTAATCCGGTCTGCGGGCAGCAAACACATCCCCTGAGTGACCGGATCGGGTGTTGCCAGCTCGGCACCTACGGAAAAAAGATCGCTTTGGACCTGCGTAATCATTTCCGTTAATGCGGGATTTCCGGGGCAATGGCTGGCCAACAACACGCCTAAAACAGCATTCAATTCGTCAACACTACCGTACGCCGAGATACGCGGGTTGTCTTTCATGACGCGTGGACCAGCAAATAGCCCCGTCTCGCCCGCATCGCCAGTCTTGGTATAAATTTTCATTGCACTAGATAACCTGAAATTGATCGGATTCGCAATACTACCGTGCATGCTACCTTGCGAGTCAAGTTCTTCGTAGCCCGAGGTACCCATGTCCGAGATTATCGATGCAGCCGGGATGCTGCTGCTTGCGCTGGAGTCCCCACCCAAATTCCTGTTGATGCGGCACCACAACCGCTGGGACCTCCCCAAAGGACATGCCGAGTCGGGGGAAGAGATCCTCACCACGGCACTCCGCGAGACAGAAGAGGAAACTGGCCTGCGGGGCTCAACAATCGTGGTGGACCCCGATTTTCGTTTCGTGCTGGAATACGAAGTAAAAGGACAAAAACGAGGTAACTATCGCAAACGTGTGACGTACTTCATCGGTTACTTGCCGGCCATACGTCGCCCGGTCTTAACCGAGCACACTGGCTATCAGTGGTGGAGTTGGCCCTGCCTCGAGCCGATTCAAGCGGAAACAGTGGACCCGTTACTGAGCGCCGCCAGTCAACATTTTGAAACTTATCCACAACGCCTGAAAAGCCCAACGACCTGAAAAGCCCAACGACGCCTAAGTCCTGACGACCGCCGGTGACACTGCGTGTCCGTCACGCGCGATTACTTGCGTTGGGGTGCAAATTTGATGCGGTCGACCAATCGCACGATATCGTCGCCACTGCGGTAGCCAGTGACTGCCGTGATGGCTTCGATCACGTGAACGTAATGCAGGTTGTAGTCCAAGTCGATTTCCACTTCGGGGCCATCCTCCTCACTGGGACCACTTTGATCGCCAACGAACTGGACGACGTAGCCACGCAGTTTTTGCCAGTCTGTACCAAAGGAGAGGTTATCGTTGAGCACGATTTCGCTCAACTTGCCTTCGCCATCGGCGATCAGCCGCAATTTCAGCGGCAACTGTGTCTGATCCGGCGGGGGGCCAGCATTCTTATTGCTGAGCGGCATTTTTACATTGAAATCCCCCTCCTGAGCGCTAATTTCGAAACTCATGACGAAAAACACGAGCAGCAAGAAGACGATGTCAATCATCGACGTCATTTGCAATTCGACTTTATCGTCCGACTTGGCTTTATCACGCAGTTTCATCGCAAGACCCTGGGTTCAGTTTGAAATTACATTTTTTCTTTGACGCGTAGGGCGAACTTTTCGAATCCCAAATCCTGACAGCGGTTGATAAGATCCTGGACTCGGCCGCCCGCCGACGTTTCATGGGCGCGGATGATAATGTTCGCGTCCTGCGCGGTTTTCCCGCCTAACTTCAGCAAGTCGATCTCGGGTGCCATACGAGTCCGCAGAGTTTCCAAAGCAATCTCGTCACCACCAATGACCACGGTACCATCGCTGGTCAAATGGACGATGATGGGGAATTCGATGGGCGTATCTACGGGTTTCGCTAGTTCGCTTACTGGCAACATGACTTTGTCATTCTGCTCGCTTTGCGAAAAATTGATCAGCACCATGAAGAAAGCGATCAACTGAAAGACCATGTCGATCATGGGTGTTAAATCCGCTTCCGCCATCGCGCCGGAATGTTTGCTGTTGATGCGCATCGCGTCCCTTTAATGAGTATCCGCTGACGGTTGGATCGATCGATTAAACTTCAAAACGTTCAAGCAACTCTTCGCTGGCAATCCCGACTTGAAGTGTCAGGCGTTGCATACGGCTGCGCAAGATGTTGAAGATGGCGATGGCGGGAATCGCGATCAATAGACCAACCAAGGTGGTGAACAGCGCGGTTGAAATACCTGCCGCCAACTCACTCGGTTTGGGAGTCGCTCCCGAATTCGCAATCACTTGAAATGAGCTAATCATCCCTTGGACCGTTCCTAACAGTCCGATCATGGGACTGATGTTTCCGATCAGAGCCATGTAATTCAGATTGTGCTCGAGCTTCATCGTCTCCTCTTCACCCACTTCCTGCATGGCCTCGACGGCATGTGCATAGCCTTTATCCAGCTTGGCCAATCCGGCCGCCAGAACCTGCCCCAGCATGGAATCATCACTGCGGACAATCTCGGCAGCCCCCTGAACATTCCCTTGCGTCAGTTGCTGCTCCACTCCATCCACCAGGTCGCTGGGACAGATATTATCCTGGCGGGCCGACAAGATATTCATCACAACCAAGGTCAGCAGCATGATGGAGATGGCTAAAAACACCACCGTGTAGGAGATCCCCAACGATTGGAAGGTCCACGTCAGATAGTTGGTTGGCGCTTTGGGCGCGGAGCTGGTGGCCGCATTATTCTGCGGCTGGTTGGCGGGTACTTGGGCAGCCGCAGCGGCCGCGTCATTGGCGGGCGCAGCCCCCAGTTCGTTAGCCAAATCTTCGTTCTGCGCATGTGCCCGGCTAATACCCGCAGCACACGCGAACGCCAGCGCGATCGCGACTAGGCGAATTGCCTTTACACCCCAGAAGTCCTGCATGTTTTGCTCCAATCAAGCCTAGTATTGTTTAAGTCGTAAGTTGGTGACGAGGAAGTTTTTCGAATTGTATCGCGTGCTTCAAAAGGGCTGTCGCGGCGTCCCGCTGGCCACAGCGGGCGGAACCTGCACGAAGTCAAGCAGAAATCTTGGGGCTGCCCTCAGCCTAGTTTTTGTTTGCCCACGCGCTGCCCGCATAGCGTGCGACCAAACGGGAACGCGAGTCTGCGGCTTTGGCTGGTTCGCCTATCTTGGGCCACAATTTACTCAGGTAATAAAGTGCCTCGGCATGCGCTTCGGCATCGCTGAAGAACAAGTAATCGGTCTTGAGATATGCCAACACGGCTAAGTTGTCTTGATTGAGCGCCGTGTAGCAAGCTCCCTGCGCGTTGTAGATATGCGCAAACAGTTCCTGATCGGTCGAATCATACTTGTCAACCATTTGCTTCAATTGCGCCAAGGCTTGCTCGGGTTTCCCCTCACGTATTTCGCAGACAGCCACCCCCACTTCGCCAAGGCTCTTCAGCCGCGCCATCCCGGGTGTGCTGGCCGTTGCACCCGTCAGTTGTTGGAAACGCGTTTTGGCTTCGGTCGTCTTCCCCTGTCCCAGTTCGAGCTGAGCGAGACGGTAGACGCCGCGGGCCTTGAGCTCAGGGGTGGGTGCCGAGAGCAACAAATTATAATAGTTGACCGCACCATCGGCCTTTCCTAAGGCGACTGCCAAATCCCCCAGCAACTCACTGAGCTCAAACATGTGATGCGAATTGCCATTTTTTCGCGCCAAGTTAACCAATCCTGCGGCCGCTTTTTCTTTGTCCCCACCGGTGCCCGTGAGGCCCATTTTTCCCTCGCAATAGTAGCGATAGAATTCCATGTCTTGCGCGATCAACGGATTCTTAACACTACTGGCATCGATTTTTTTGATTTCATCCAGTGCTTGATCGTACTGCTCCTGAAGATACAACTCGCGAGCGCGGTCCAAACCGCTAGGCTCACCGTCAAAAGTAATCTTGCGAACGTCTACAAGAGGAAGTTTTTGTTGATTTCCGCGGACATCGATGCTCACCTCCGTGCGGGTGATTTCAGTGATTTTCCCTGTCGCGACCGCACCTTGCTTGGGATAGACCTTGTCCTGCCCCCAGGCTGGCGTCGACGCCAACGGCAAGAGCCACAGCATGGACAAGCAAACCCACCTGAGCGACCGCGAGAAATTTGATTTCAAGCTTTTTTTATTCACAACGGTTCCTAAGTATTGATGCTTCATTTGCATTAGTGACTTGCAGCGGTTCATTGCAAAGCGGCTTTTATCGTTTTTAACAACGCGTCGTATTTCTTCTTCATAACCGGCCCACCCAACTCTGGGTACAGCTTGGCCGTTGATTCAACATCGTGCACCGCATCGTTTAAACTCTTGGTTTTCGCGGCAGGATCTTTGCTGCCTATCGCATATTTATAACGACTGACCGCCAACTGGTAGCGGGCCTCGAAGAACTGCTCGCTGTAATTGGGGTTGTTGGCAACCATATTCGCGATCTTGCCGAATCCCCAAATCAGATTGGTTCGATTGGTGCCGGGGCGTCCGCCCTGCATGGCCAGGCGATAAAAGCCTGGATCGACTGCCTCCCCCCAGACCTGATACGTTTTGGCAGCTTCAATCTGAACATCCAACATGGCATTACTGGTCTCAAGAATCTCTGCCAATACGCCAATCGCTTCCTTGAATTGGCCCGCACCACGCATCGACTTTGCCAGCAGCAGCTTTACTTGCAAATCAATACCAGGGGGCTGCATCCAATTCGGATCCTCTTTGCCTTTGGCAAGGATTTGCTCCAACACTGCATTGGCTTGTGCATACGCTTGCGATTGAGTACTGTCTCCCTTCAATTCTTCGGCCACGGTGATCAGAGTGTCTGCGGACCAATATTTGGTGTTAAACGCGATGGCATTTCTTCCGGCATTGGACGTCACTAGCACCAACGCTTCGGCCAGTTTCCTGCGTTTTTCCGTCTCTTTAGTAGCCGCCAGCAGATCCTTGAGGTCACGGGCCAATTGAACATAAATTCCGGCGAGCGTTTGCATACCTTCGCCATCTTTCTTGGCAGCGGCTTCGAGCTGGGCAATGTACTCGCCCATTTTCTTGGTCGCCACGTCTAGGCCAACTTTGCCATTGGCCAGTTGGCTAATTTCCGTTTGCAGGGCTGTGCGGAAGGTGTCCATGGCAACTCGGGTCGGCATGCCATCCGCCTTGGCGGTGACGATCTCAATGGGGGACATACCAGGCTTGGCCAGCAAGGCAGCGGCCGCATCAAACTGATTGTCGGACAAATGAAGACGGACCAAGGCATTGATCGTTTCGATCTCGGGCGGCCCAACTTTGTCCGCTTTAATGGCATCGACCGCGTGCTGGAGAGCGGTGAAGGCGCGTTGCCGGCTGGCTTTCAACTCGTCGGTCCCTTCTTCACTGGCGCGTTTCTCCTCCAGGTACAAACTGTAGAACGACAGGGCAGCATCGCGCCGCAGCTTGGCGACAGTCGGGCTAGTGGCTGGGATCACTTGAAGGAATTGCTCCGCCTTTTGCCACTGCTTGTTAACCAACGCTAACTGCACCAGCGCAGAAGCCGCCGCAGCAGCTTCCTCCGAATCCGGCCAGGTCGCCACCAAGTACTCAGCGAACGGCTGCAACTGGTTGATCAACTGCGCCTTCTGCTGTTCGTTGTCGATCTTGAACAAGTCTCCATAGCCTGCCAGCGCAATGGCGCCTGCGCGCAAACCTTGGTCTGTCCGCGGATTTTCCAGCGCCAGGAATTCGCCAATCGCGATGGCTTCCCAAGGTTGCTGCTGTTTGTACAGGACGTAAGCCAGTCGTTGGCGGGCATCGAAGAGCTGTACCCTTTCGTCCGTTTTCGCATAGCGGCGCAGGGCGTCGTGGAGCAACAAGATCGCCTGCTGTTGCGTTTGTTCGACAACCGCCTTGGCGGCGGCCAGTTGTTCGTCGAGCTGCTGCTTGTCAGCCTCCGCCAGTTCGGGCGCTGCCAATTGCTGCTCCAGAGTGGCCACAGCAATCAAGTCCGTTTCGGCACCTTGGATGCGCTCCGTGGCTGCCGCCAAAGCTTCAGAAAAATTCTTGACCGTCGGCAGTTCGTCGGTCTTGGGCGTTGCTACCTCGCCCCCCAACTCGACCATGAGGCCACGCACCTCCTCGTGATGCGAACCTGGTATACGTAGTAGGCCGCGCAATAAATCGCGGGTATCGCGTTTAAGTTTACTGGCAGTGCGATCGTCTTTGTCCTTCTTTTCCAGTTCGGCGGCCCAAGCTAATCGCGTCTTGTACAGAGCCAGTTTCATGGCAATCACCTCGGGTGCCTGACGCTCATCAGGTCGCAGCAGCTGTTCCCATTTTTCTGCTCGCTCCACGGCAATCGGGAATTTCCCCTGCGATGACCACAATTGAATCAATTCGGTCACTGCTTGCGTTTGCAACATTCGCAGCAAATCAACTCCCTCTAAATCGGCAATGCGTTGATAACCATCGATGGCATCATCCACCTTACCCAACGCCTTTTGAATTCCGCTGCGATAGTAGAGTGCGAAGTTGCGAATGCCGATAATATCTTTTTCTTTGGTATACAAATCGCTGTACATGGTGATTGCAGTTTCGAGATCTTTTTGCCACTCAGCACTTTTGGCAACGCGACTGAGACCACGGTGTTCAACTGCCGATGCCGCCAGCAATTGGGCGCGACGAATTTCGGCCCGCAAATTATCCCGATACTCTTTCTTAGCGGCGTCGTTCGCATCTGTGCGTGCGCCTTTGACTTGATCAAGATTGACCGCCAACTCCTGGATGGTGCTTTCAAAGAGCTGCAGAGCTTCGGTGTAGAACTTGATTGCCTCGGGGATGTCTTGGGTGACCTCGCTACCGGCTTTGGTTCGCGATTCTTCAGCCCGCGTCAGCAACAGATTGCCGAGCGTAAGCTGTGCTTCACCACGGCGTGGATGTACCTTGTTGCTTTGCAAGAACTCGCGCATGGAAGACTCAGAGCCGTCCAATTTGGCGGCGCGCTGCGGGTTTTGCAGGGGCGTCAGCGCAGCCGCGTTGTACAACAACAAGCCGCGTTCCAGAGCGATTTCGGACTTGAATTCACGGCTGACATTTGGCTGATCTTGCAGATCAGCTAGATAAACCAGGGCTAGGTCAAACAATCGTTCATCACGCAACTTTTCGAGGAAACGTTGGTACGGCTCAGCGGCCGCTGAGATTCGCCCCAGCCCGGCGATCAGCGCCCAAGCCAGTAGCAGCCAGGGACCTGCCACACGCGCGGTGCTAACCAGTACGGACGTTCCCCACGCGAGGAACGCACGCACCTTTTTCGGTGCCAGCGAACGCTTGCTCCTGGGACTGAAATTCAGAGGTCGCATAAGGCTTAACTCGTTAAACGGCGCAGAAAGTGGAATGGCGTAGCCAGCCCTCAATTTAACATCTGATTAACATCTGAGGGTTGGCGGAGCACGCGTAACGGAAATAGGCGTTGTGAAGGGGGCGGTGACAAATTCGAAAAATGACACTTAGCGGAGGAGCGACGAAAGCATCGCAGGGTGGCGAGGCAATACGACGGCGGATAGGACAATCAAGATAAGGATCGCGAGACGAGCACCCTGGGATAACTTCCGGGGAAAACTACCTGCCGTGTAGCTTCGCCAGTACTGTGGATCGTTTTCTGCCAGGGTTGTCACACGTCAAGCCATCCCTTATTAGCCTACCTGCGCGGTGCGTAAACCTCAAGCTACAGACGCCGCCCAATTCGTTGGCAACTTGTCAGGGATGGCATCACACGCATCTTCGTCACAATCGGCTGCACCCTCCGTGGCCCCTACGTTTCTTGTCCGCGATGACAAGTGTTATAGTTGGAGAAGTTAGAGTCGACGTTCCCTCTGCAGAATTTTCGCCCCGTCGCGGAAGTTGCTGCGACTCCCCATGCCGCTCGCTGAATTATTAGGCTCATGTAATGGTACGACTGCGTACAAATCGCTGGTACGGATCGGCTGGTCAACAACGTGTCCGTTCTCGCGTGGCAAACCAGTCGAACAGTTCACGCCGTCTGATCTCGCTGTGTATTCTGCTTGCCTTGGTGCTGGTTTTGATTCAGCGTGCCTCGGACCCGCGCTACGTTAGGAACGCGTTTTCTGCGCTGGGCGTACCACTCGATGGACAGTCTGCGGATGAACAGCCACCTGTGTCGTTAGCTGATCTCCCCGCCGCTGCCACTGTGGCGGAATCCACTATTCAAAGAACCTGCCGCGACCTTATTCCAAAAATTTTTGGTGATGCCGCGGGCGACCCATTGAAAGTACTTAGCAAACGTTGGTTTTCGCAGACGCAACCTAGCGGCGATGACTCGCCAGACAGAACTGCGTCCGGTACGCTGCGCGAATTTTTCGACCTAGCTTCGACCAAGTTATCGGAACTGGAAAACACGCTGGTTGAAGCAGATCCGCAATGGACTGTAGCCTTTAAGCAGTTCAGCCACGATTTCGAACAGCTCCAAACCAACCTACTGTCGCCAGACGGTGAGGTGACCGACTGCCGCGCCCAACTGTCATGGGAGTTTGTCTTCGCGTTGAATGGTTTTTTGGACACTTTCTTGATGTCGACCCTGCGGGACGCTGCGCCTTGGGAACCCGCCGAGTCGCTAGCGTTCTGGCGTTTGTTGCAGCGCACTGTTGAACCGCAGCCGCGTGTTGGGGCAGGGGAGGGGGAGCGTCCCGCGGCCCACCTGCCGCTGATCAACACACTGCAACTGGAGGCCCAGCGAAGTGTTTATCGTGGTAGCTCGATCCGTTTTCAGGGCTCTGTGCGACGTGCTGAATGGATCGATAAGCAGTTTCCCGATTTCGGCCTGACCGGCGGCTATGGCATATTGTGGTTGCGAGGTGCAGACCGTAGCCAACAACCAGTCGCCATTTATACCACCCACACCTTGGCACAGGAGCTGTCCGGGCAACAACTCGATGCGGCGGGCACGAGCGAGTTCCCGGAGATCGAATTGGAGGGAATTGTTGCGAAGCGTTTGGCTTATGGTTCCACGGCGGGGGTGCAAGTTGCCCCCACGATTTTCGCCACGCGACTCACGCTCCTGAGCAGCCCGCCAGTCGCCGCGGATACAGCACCCAAGGAGGTCAACATTACCTTCACAGTGCTGGCCGCAGGCTGCGTCGCCGCCGCGGTGATGATTCCATTATTCCTGCGTCAACGCCGGCAGGGCGCTCGGAAAGTGGCTGCGAAAATTGCGAGACAGAAGCTGCTCTGGTTCTTGGCTGTGGCTCTGGTCGGTCAGCCGTCCCCCGTGACGGCGCTGCAAACGTTGACGGATAGTGCCACCCTGGCCCCCCAGGAGCCACCCCCCTGGGCGCGCACCGATACGGACACAAAGCTGGCAGAGCTTCTCTCAAGCCGCTTGCGCCACGTACTCGACCCGACAGCGGTCGCTGATTTGACGGAGTACACCGCGGGCGGAGAGCAGACTGCATTTCCCGACGTGGCCTTAAAAGTCATGCACGCAATCAGCCAACTCGGCTGGACCCGGACACTCCAGCTTGGCAAGCAAATTGAGTTTGACCAGGGCGATTGCAGTGTGCGCGTGGCGGACTGGGTCGGCACCGCGCGGATGGCGATGCCAATTTCACTGAGCGCCTCCCAGCTCGCGTGGTTTCCTTACGAAAAGCTGTACCGGATAGACGTCGAGCTGGAGACGCGCAAACTGGCCGCCACGTCGACGAACAGCCCACCTCTTCTCCACGTTTACTGCCGCACCCTCCCGTCGTCTTGGTTGGTCAGCAAACAATTGTGGCAGCCCATCGCGCTTAAGGGGCTGACGATCTTTCCGCCGAGAGTTGCTGACGGCGATGTGCAACCGCTGCCGCTTTGCGTGTTGGTCGACATTCCAGACTGGCGAATCCCGGCAGATACGGACGTGGCGGCGTTGCAACCGCCGATCCAACGCAATTGGCTGCGGTTGGGACAACATGGTTGGAACCTGGCTTGGACCGACCTGGTTTCTGCGCGCAACCAAGGCAAGCTTGCCAGTGACGAACAGGCTGCCTTCTATTCGTTCCTTAGGGTAACCAGCAATTTCACCGACGATGACGCCGCGGCCAACCAAAATCCGCTCGAGCTGCTCGGGCATCCGCGTGAGAATTTGGGACAGCCGGTCTCGTGGTTGGTGCGCATCGTCCAAGCCACCGTGGTGCAGGTTATCGATCCGCAAACGGCCCAAGACTTGGGGGCTGATCGCTACTATCAGTTTGATGGCTTTGTGGATATCGGTAAGCAAAAAGTTCGCTACAAGGTCCCGGTGGGTAGCGCTGCGACCGCGGCCGACCAAGGGATCCAAGGCACTGGGATCCAGGCCACTGGGAACCAGGGCGCAGGGATTCAGGGCCAGGGGATTCAAGGCCAGGAGGTCATTGAGTTTCAGGGGGAATTCCCCGTCACAATCGTCTCCCTGACCCCACACTTACTCACCTCAGAACAACTTGCCAGCAATCGGCTGAGTTGGGATATCCTGCACTATGCACGACTGGACGGCAGCTTCTATCGGCTGTGGTCCTACCACTCGGCCTTACTGGAGTCGAAAGGGAGTCAGGCGAGGCAGGTCGCGCCGCTCATCGTCGCTCAATCCTTGGAACTGGCCAATTCTCCCGCATCGTCGCCAACCAACACCCTGGGCTGGTTGAGCGTGGCCATCTGTGTGGTCGTGCTTGGTGTCTTAGCCGTGATTGGCTATTACTTGGTGCAATCCTCCACACCTCGTCGGCCGCGCAGGGCGCTCAAGTGAGTGTGATCGCGGCCGCAGAGAATGGCATCAATCGCTAGGGTAGAGGGTACGTAGTCCTATCGATGCCCGCATTTGACAGTTAAACTGTGCAGTAAGTACGAAGCAATCGCTGCATCACTTTCGATATGAAAACCCGCGAGCTCGTAGAGATCCCCTTTGGCGAAATCATGGCGAAGAAATCAAGTAATACCAAATCCGTGCGGCCCTCCGAGCTGATTACCGGTGCGCAACGGCTCAACCGAGTGCTAGCAGCCGCCGGATTGGGGAGTCGACGCGACGTGGAATCCCTGATCACTGAAGGGCGCGTCGAAGTCGACGGCCAAACGATCACCGATTTGGCATGCAAGGTGGATCCCAAGGAGTCGACCATCGAAGTCGATGGGACGACCCTCAAACGACATCGTCCGGTGTATTTCATCCTTAACAAGCCGCCGGGAGTGTTATCCACCAATTTTGACCCAAGTGGTCGCACACGCGTCATCGATCTCGTGCCGAGCAAAGAACGCATCTTTCCGGTGGGGAGACTCGATAGCAGCAGCGAGGGTCTGATGCTGCTGACCAACGACGGCGCGCTCGCGCAACGCTTGGCCCATCCCAAATTTGGCGTTCAAAAGACCTACTTTGTGGTCGTCCAGGGGGTCATTACCCACGAAGACTTGGCCAAGCTGCGCAAGGGAGTCTACTTGGCCGATGGTGTGGCACGCATCGATGGTGCCAAAATCCGTCGGCAACGCAAAACCTGCACGGAAATTGAAATTCTGCTCTCCGAAGGAAAAAATCGTGAGATTCGCCGTATCCTGGCGCGAGTTGGCCACAAGGTGATGGTCTTGCGTCGCTTAGCCATCGGGCCACTACGTTTGGGGCAACTACCGGTTGGGCAAACGCGGGTCGTCACCAGTGCTGAAGTCGAAGCCTTGTACGCGGCCGCCTCCGCTGCTCGAGCTGAAAAAGGGAGCAAACTGCGGACGCCAGGCAAAGGTACTACCAGCAAAAGCGCTGCCAAGACTGGGCGTCCACGACGTGCAGACAGTGCGCCGCCGGTTCGCAAGTCACGGGCTGCACCTATTATCGATAAATCAACCAAAGTTGGGAGCGTCTTGGCCTATGACGCAGAGGATGCGCCAACCGCGTCACGGGAGAAACCGCGTCGCAGTGCCAATAAGGCTTCGAGCACCGAAAAGTCGAGCGGCACATCCGGCGGCCGAACTACCGCCGGCCGACCCAGCGGTAGCGCACGAGTAACGAGCAAGCCCCGCGTGGCGAGCACCAGGAAGTCATCCGCAACGCGATCAGCCAAGACAAGCAAATCCGGCGCGGGGACAACTCGCCGACGCGGGAAGGGAAATCAGGACTAAGAAAGGACTCATCGATGCCCCACTTCGCTGATGGCGCACACCAAGTTGTCACGCCGCTACTGAAAAACGAAGAGCTGGCAAAGGACACTCGCTTATTACGAGTGTTTGCACCGGAGATGGCCCGTATGGTCGCACCCGGTCAATTCTTCATGGTCCGTCTACCGGACTGCAATGATCCCTTGATTGGCCGCGCGTTTGCCGTCTACGCCTGCGATGCGTCGCAAGGCTGGATCGAAGTTGTGTATTTGGTTAAGGGCAAGCTCACGAGCGAGTTGGCTAAGTTGCCACTGGGTGCTGATGTCGTCGTTTGGGGACCATTGGGAAACGCGTTTTCCACTGAACCGGTTGAAGAATTGATTATGGTCGCGGGTGGTATTGGCCAAACTCCTTTTCTTGCCTTGGCGCGCGAAGCGTTGGGGCAACAGAGTTTTGGGCAAACGGGGCGACGCAATAGCTATGCCAACCACGTCCATTTCTGTTACGGCGTGCGCAACCGCGAATACTTCTCTGGACTTACGCAATTCGAGTCGTTAGGGGTCAAGCTGTCACTCACCACCGATGACGGTAGCTTGGGAAAAGCGCGGAGAGTTAGCGAGGCGCTGAGCGAACGGCTCGATCAAGTGAGTTCGTCTTCGTGTCGCGTGGCCTGCTGTGGCCCCGAGCCGATGATGGAAGCAGTGGCCAAGATTGCCGCCGCGCGTGACATCCCCTGTGAAGTTTCCCTAGAGACCCCGATGGCGTGCGGGGTGGGCATCTGCTTTACGTGTGTCGCTAAGGTTGGCTCTGCTCAGGACTGGGACTACAAACGCACGTGCGTCGAAGGTCCCATTTTCAACGCGCGCGAAGTCGTTTGGTAAGGTTTGCACGCACACTCCTACCACCTTCGGCGCTGACCTACGACCTCAGCGGTCGCGCCCGCCACGCTTAACGGTAAAGTGATGTTGGGGCCGCAGGTGGGATGATTCCCGGGCCCGCTCCAGAGGCGGTGTTGGGAGGAAGTGTAGGAGTTGGAGATGCACTGCTGCCGAAGTTGTATGTCGTTGGGCGTGCCGTCGTCCCAGGTTGGTACGTAGCGGCTTGATAGGAAGCGGGCTGGCCGCCAGTAGGTGGCGCAACAGCGCTGTAGGCACTGCCCGCTGTAGTGGCAGCAGACGGTAGCGAAGTACCCAAGGCTGGATAGCTCGGCAACGCGGTGTTGTTAGTCGGAAATTGACCGCCAGCAGTCGCACTGGCCTGACCTACATTGGGGAGGCTCGGGTAGCTGATGGCAGGAGCGCCGTAAGGGTTACCGTTTGTGGCAACAGCGTTGGGCATTGTCGGAGCGACTGGCATGGCATAGCCGGAGGTTGCAGCGGAATGTGCTGCGGGCATCGTGGTAGCGGCTGGGCCGTAGGTGCTTGGGCTGGCCGTATAGGCTGGGCCACTAGCGAGCGAGTTCTTGACGTTGCTGGGCAGTGCCATATCCGCTTTACTGCTCATCCCACCGTACGTCCCGCCGTACGGATTGGGGAGGCCAGCGGCCAGAGCGTTGGGATTGCTGGAGGTTGCCCCGCCGTAGGCACCTGCTGCTTGGACGTTGCTGGCGGAGTTGTTACCGACTTGGTAGGGGCCGGTTTGGTAACCGTTTGCGGTCGCAGCCAGACCAGCGGAAGCTGTTTTGGTTGCTGGCGAAGTCTGTCCGGCGTATCCATTGGTTGGTGCCTTATTGCCCGAGGAAGTTCCAGCACCTGAACTACCAGCCCCAACAGACGCAATCGCATTGGGCGAATACTTGTTGGCTGGGCTTTCGGGTAGCTGCGGAGTCGTGGTACCAGCGAGTGTCGTTGCCGAAGGTTCTCGGTTCCAAGAAAACATTTTTGGCATTTTCCAACCACCCGAGCTCATGCATCCCGTTGAAGAAACGCTTAGCAGGGTCACTATCAGTCCAATTGATCGTAGGTTCGTGTGGGTGCCAGTCTTCATGACCTTCATTCCTTCAACTATGACAATATCGGGGAATATCTTTGCGGTCGTACTTCTGGGTGTGGTGAAAGTCGTTTGGTAGCAGCGCGTGAATGAAGTCACGTGCGACCGCGGCGGCCTCTCAGCCCAGGACGGCCAACTTGATCGGTTCACTAATCAGCGTCGTTAGATTGACTCGCGTCAGTACCCTACTTCTTGTTCTCGGCAAACATCCATAATAAAACTGAATCAATCGGTAGATCTTGCCCAAAGTTTATAACTGGATGCTAGGAGTGGTAGCCATCGCAAGTCAACATCAAAAAGCGGAGGGATACGTGGTTAGGCCGAAGCCGATTCGCGAATGGCGACTTGCAGTGTCTGAAACTGCGAGCGCATTAAGGCAATGGCCGTATTGTGCATGTTTTGGTTTTTCGCAATCTGCGTCACTTGCTGCTCCAGGCTGACATCACTGCCGTCGTGATACAAGATCTGCTTGCTGACGTCGCGGACTTGTTCGAGCGCCTGTTGTTTGGATATTGGCTCCATGCCACGTCCCGGTACGTAGTGGGCACGGTCCCCGGGCGAACTCTCAATTGCCGCTTTCAGTTGTGTATGGAACTCGGTGACCGAGAGGTCGCGTGTCTTGTAATCCGGTGTATCAATATTGGCGAGATTTCCAGCCAAAAGTTGATGACGTTGGTGCGAAAACAGCACCGTTTGCTCAAGCGCAGACAAGGTTGAATTGTTCAGCATGGAAGTCATCAAGTCGCAGCCCGTTGGAAAAGGATGTGCACTGCTGCGGCCCTATCGGCCGCTGTTGCGAGACTTACGCAGCACGTTGAGCTTGGATTCGCTGTGGTAACCGCAAGGTCCACGCCACACCTCCCTGTGGGCAAGCTACACCCCAGAAATCGGCACCCCGGGACCGCAGGGAGTAAATCAGGTCGCGCAGGTAAGCGCTTCCCAAGTCTGGTGTCCGCAGGCGCTGAAAAGCTGGCACAGCGCCAAGTTCCTGTGGTGTCTCTCCCGTATCCGAAACTTCGATCTCGACTGCATTTTCGACACAGCAGGCAGTTACTTCGATTTCGCCACAATCGGGACTACGATCTACGGCCAGTCGGAGAATCCTTTGCAACGCAGCCATCAGCCAACCGTTGTCAATTTGGATGATTTGAATATCAAAATCAAAAAACACAGAAAGGTGTTTTCGCGAAACAAATTCCGCTGAAGGTTGAAGACAGTCATGCGCTAGCTGATCCAGCGCGGCAGACTCAGGTTGATAGATTCGCATGATCCCCTCATTGCGGTAAATCGAAAACCGCCGTTTTCGGCGTGGCTGAAATAGGTCTCGCAGGTAATTCCTAGGAATTCGTTAGGTCAAAACTGCATTCGTCGAGCATCGATTCGGCTGAATATGCCGTGCTAGCCAACGTTGCGTCGCGGCCGTCTTGGAGCTGAGCGGCGATAGCATTGCGGTGTTGTTCGAGTTCGCTCAGAGTGCTGGTTTCGAGCCGTAGAATTTCTTGGTGCGTGTGCGCGCACGCCTCCGCAATTTGCTGGCAAGACTCGCGCTGTGCCGCACTTTGCCACGTGCGCTGTTCCGGTGCCACATCGCGGTACGGTCTGAGCTGTGATTGCAGTTCCAGCAACTCCGCGAGCAAGGGCTGCTTCCTCGCTAACATGGACAATAACACTTCTACATCATCGACCCCCAGGCACCCTGACTGCTGCTGTGCTAGCACTAGCAGGGCAGAGAGTATTTCCAGCTGGCGCTCAATGAGTTGGCTCAGTTTCAGTGGTTCCAGGGACGCATCCATGTCGCGATTTCCGGTGCTACTCGGATCTTTCGGTTAGGCATCCGCCTTGTCAAATACCTTGTCTCAGTCATGCATACCAAATTATAGAGGTGGATGCGAGGTGAATTCAGCGATTCGTAGTCGGACAGCCCGACCTACCAAGTTTGCATCCAGGCTATCAATTGCTGCCATTCGCCGCGACTGGAGCGAGTAAGAATGGGAAAGCGCGAATCGAACTCGACGGGAATCCGCCGCAACACCTGTTCAGCCTGAACCAACGTTCGCTTGGCCAGATCGTTTTGCCCCAAACTACGTTGACACTGGGCGATTTGAATCAAGGCCTCGAGTGCCTCGGGCTGATTTAAAAAACGATTGCCCACGTTGCGATATGCCAGGATCGCTTCGTCATACCGACCCAGCTCAAACAAGGCGTCGGCTTCACCAAAGTAACTGTTCCGCAGAATTGATTTGTCCTGATCGGTCAAACCTTCCACCTCCTGCTTGGCGGTGAGGTCGGTATGCAGGGCTTTGAATTCCTCCAGCGCAGCTTCCAGCAAGGCGCGACGCTGTTGCAGCAGTTGCCGGCGCACGCTGTCAACGGTGACTTGATTGGTAGCAATCAATCGACTTGGATATTCGGCCCCCATGCGGTGCGATTTACCAATCAGGTAGCGTGTCTCGAAAAACCGCGAGTCGTCTTGCCATCGCAATTTTGCTTCGTTCAGTTCTTGTACGGCCTCCATAAAGGTTGCGTGACTCTCTTCGAGCTTCCTGCCAATGCTGGCAGAGTCCGCAGCGGGCGTCAGCTCCGCCTCTAGGATCAGACGGTCTGCGCGACGAAAGATCGTTTGACCAAGTTGAAACAATGAATCTCGCCACGCCTCACTAGTGGGCTCAAGACTGCGATCGCGCAAATTTTGCATCAGCAATTCAATGGCATCTTCCAGACGGTCCTGTTCGCTATAAGCCCGCGCGGTCAACAATCTGGCTCCGTAACTAATCGGATGGTCAGGATATTCTTTCAAGCAACGCTCCAAGGGCACGATGGCTTTTTGCCATTCACCGGAATTGAGGTAGTTTTGACCGAGTGCCAAAAAGCCGCGCGGAAGCTTGGTCCGTTCTTCGTAGCGTAGATAGTCGGTCAGCAACCGATTGGCTGAACTGAGATCGTTAGCCCGTTGGTAACATTGTATCGCTTGCCAGGCGATGTCCGGATAATCCGCCGCTCGCATTTCGATGCGTGACAGTTCTTCAAATCGCTCACCAGCTAACAGGAATTTCTTTTGTGTCTGGTCGCGTTGGGCGGCCTTCTCCGAGCCGGATTGTGGACTGGTAGTAGCTAAAAACTCGGCCCATTGCTGGAAAGTTTCAGCTTGCAAACGAACGGCATCTGCGGGGGGAAAAACCGGCGGGAGATAGCTGGCAAGATTGATAGCCAACTGGTAATTTTTTCGCTCTCGAAGCTCGCGACCTAGATTCAACAGTCGCGCTCGCAAGCGTTCTACTGGCAACCACTGCTCATTGTATAACTTGAGGTTACCCATATCGCGTAACACGTAGCGAGTCGTCTCCACGCAAGCATCTAGTTTATCGAGTTCAAGCAATATTTCGGCTTCCTCCGTCCCCGAGGCTACTGCTTCTGCCGACTGCGGATCGCGTTGCCGAACGCCACTAAAGGTTCCCAGTGCTTCGGCATATTTTTTTTGCGAACGGAGCGTTCGACCAAGCAGGTAGTTGGCCTGTCGCCGCTGATCATCGGTGGAGTGTGCGGAGTGAATGCACTTGCGAAACAATTCGACCGCTTGCGATTGCCACGTTTCAATTTGAGTTTCATTAGCAGCGTTGTTTTCTGCCTTTTCCAGGCGCCATCGCCCACGCAGCAAGTCTGCCTCGGATTGGGCGGTGAGACTATCCGTCACGTTCAGTAACTCGCGTTCACAGGTGTCGCTATCCATGGAGGCTAGCGCCAGTGCCGCTGCACTCAGATGAATCCTCGCTACTTCTTCGGCTGACAGCCCTGGAATCGACTGCCAGTTATCCAGGCTAGAGCGCGCCCTGGCGAAATCCGCAGGCTGCTGTCGTAACGCGGCTTGCACTACCATGCTCAGCGCTTGACTGCGCTGCAGTGGCCAGTTGTTCACCGATTCCGCGAGACATTGAGCAGCTTTAGGCCACTGATAAGTATTGAAATAACAAAGACCGAGATAAAATTGCCCGCGTCCTTTGCTCCCCAATGGGAAACCAAGCTGCTGCGATTTCTCGAGGTACTGGACCGCCGTCCATAAGGTTTGTCGATTCTTGGGGACATTCAATCGGTCGCTGACAGATTGGGTGAGCGACACTCCCTGCACGAAGTTCCAGGCCGAATCCGTCTCCGGGTCGATCGTTCCTGCTTTCTCAAGATCCCGCGCAATTCTTCCCGCTAGGTCCCAGCGCCCATCCTCCAGGAAAGTGACCGCCAACTGCAAATCCTTGGCCGGATCACTCCCACCATTGACGACGAAGGTGAATAATGCCCCGAACAGCACTACCACCATCGTGCCAGCGCCAGCCAGGATCAACAACTTCTGCTTGGACATAGTGAGCTACTAGAAAAACTGATCGCGCGTAACCTGCCATTCCATTGCAGGACCACGCCCAGCTTCCGGAAAAAATGGCACGAACCGATACAGGCCTGGCTTGTCTAAAGCTTGCATCGGCCTTTGTAATGTGCGTCAGTAACTCAGGGCTCGCAAAAGAAATCAATGGCGATTTGCGCGGTAGGACTCAGACGCCTGCACCAAACGATCCGAATGTAGCGATTTTTCCAGAGCGGTAGCAATCCAAGGAACAGAGCGGTAACGACGCGGCAAAAGAAGCGACCGCAGGGGTCATTAGTTTTGAGAAAATGAACTCTCGCGAGTTTCTTCAAAGCAAGCTGGCTGGTTGGTAACGCGTTCCATTAGCCAACTGTTCATGTCCAAGAGCATGTTGGAGAGTACTTCGTCACCACTTGGATATTGTCGGATATGCGCCGTTAAGCGAGCGGCATGCAGCACGCGGAGGGTTTCGCAAACGTGGTCGACACCACAGGCAGACGATTTTTCCCCGTACATCCACAACGTGGGCAACTGTCGCGCCGCCACCAGCTTTGACAACGGCTGGTGTTGGCTCGGGAACTGTCCGCACAAGTTGACTACTCCCGCAAACAGATCGGGATAGCGAAGACCGATGCGCCACGCCATGCTGGCACCACCACGAAAGCCGGCCAAGAAAATTCGGTTGGGTGCGACGGAGAATTGCGAAGTGGCGACGTCGATCGCCTCGAACACTGACTCCTCTGCAATGGCTGCTGCTGCCGCCGAAGTACCCCACTGAAAAAGTTTGCCACAAGGATCCATGGCACGCGTACCACGTGGCGCGCAAGCCACATAGTTTTGCATGCTCAACGAAGGCATCAAATGTGCGAGTTCTTGTTCGTTGCTGCCACAACTGTGCAACCAAACAATCAATGGGTATTCGTATCGGGGCTCATAACGTTCGGGGCCAAACAAACAAACGGGAGAGACGGCGGCCGCTGCGCATCGCGGCTTGGCGGCTGCAGTCAGAGATGCGTGGAGTTTTTCAAGCCGAGTCGAAAGATCACTAGAGGAGCAATCTAAACGGTTGCGCATTTATTCGCCAATCAGATTCGAGAATAGAAGTTGGTGAAGGAGTCCACAGTGGTTTTGTGCAATCCCGCACGACGAACATCAGCGATCAAGCTTGGCTGATGGTCAATCCTCGAACTGAAGTTCGCTAACCATCAACTGACAGCGTTTTATGCAGTCTGGACAAGTTCGTCAACGGCAACTCCCGATCGCTGCGCGCAATCGGGAGAATTCGTTGACAGATGCTAGCTAAAATCAGGCTGATAGTAATTGTTGCATAGATGCCACCAATTGCTTCACTGCGTCTACACTCTTGCGAAAATCAGCGGTCTCTTGTTCGGTTAACCGCAATTCCACCACTTTCTCGACTCCGCCACTGCCCAAGATTACCGGCACGCCCACATAGTAGCCGCCCACACCATATTCTTTGTCGCAATAGGCCGCACAAGGGATTAGCCGCTTCTTGTCGCGTACAATCGCTTCGACCATCTGTGCCGTCGCCGCCGCGGGTGCATAGTAGGCACTACCGGTCTTGAGCAATGAAACGATCTCTGCTCCGCCGGTGCGTGTCCGCTCGACAATCTCCGCTAGACGCTTTTCATCCAATAGCTGCGTGACCGGAATTCCGCCCACAGAGGTGCAGCTTGGCATTGGCACCATCGTATCGCCATGGCCACCCATCAGCAGCGCCGAGATATCTTCTACGCTCACACCTAGTTCCATCGCCAAGAATGCGCGATAACGCGCCGTATCCAACACACCTGCTTGGCCAATGACACGATTTGGCGGAAAACCGGTCACCTTGAGCACTTGCTGTACCATCGCGTCGAGTGGATTGCTAACCACGATAACGATTGCATTGGGTGAGCACTTCTTAATCTCTTCGGCCACCGAGCTCACAATCTTGGCGTTGGTGCTGAGCAGATCGTCGCGACTCATGCCGGGCTTACGCGCAATGCCAGCCGTCACCACCACGACATCGCTGTCACGTGCATCCTCGTAGCTGGTCGTACCCACAATGCGACTATCAAAACCCATGATCGGAGAAGCTTGCATCAAGTCGAGCGCTTTCCCCTTGGGCATGTTTTCGGTGGCTGGAATATCCAACAGAACGATATCGCCCAACTCAGCGGCAGCACACCAATGGGCACACGTCGCGCCCACGTTACCAGCGCCCACGATCGTTATCTTAGCTCGTCGCATCTCAACCTCAGCAGGGGTATTTAAAACACAGGTGAATGAAAATTAGGCGTCGTCTCAAAACAAGTTACCGCACTTGTTCCCGAGCTCACGCACTGCACAGCAGGAATGGTGGGAAAAAGCAGGCCTTAGTTGATGGCAATTCCAGCTTGCCTGGACCTCAGCACGATCTCACCTGCCGAGTATGAGCGTCTGTTTGGGCGCGTCAAGTGGTGTACACCTAGCGATGCTTTGCCTACGACAAGAACCCCGGAAATAGCTTTGCCTTGGCACTTTTGTCTAGTTTCGCGGCGTATTCGCTCACCTCATACACTTCAATCGTTTTCGAAAGGGGCGGGCCACCTACGAGCCCGTCGAGCGCCTCTTGAAAATGTGGTACACGGGGGGCCAGCCATTTCAGCAGCCAACCGCGCAACCAAGTCAGGCGGTCACTGGCCGATGCAGGCACTTCATCGATCAGCCCATCATGAAAGGGCAACCACTCAAAGAACTGCGATTTGTGGCAAGCCGCCATGTGTACCATCGTCTCAAACTCGGCTTGCACGTCGAGCACGATGTCGGGTCGCAAACGATTGGGTCGGGTAAACAAGTCGCACATATAGGCAACCACCGGATCGCGTCGTAGCGCCGGAGTGTCTCGACACACGTGTGGCACCGTCATCATGTACGACGCGTCTTGCACTGCTTGGCCTACAGCCCGGTGATCGGGATGGTAATCGTTGGGACGGTGGGTCAGTATCAAACTGGGCTGGAACCGACGCGCTTCGCGAATGATCGCCGCACGAACTTCCAAATCTGGCTGCAGTGAGCCGTCGGGAAAGTCCCAGGTAACATATTCGGCTCCAATGACCTCGCCAGCGCGCTGGGCCTCCTCACGTCGCACCTGCACCAGACGCTCGGGCTCGGTGGCGTGATGCCCGCTACGGCCATCGGTCACCGATACAATGCGCACTTTCGATCCCCGCTGACAATGACGGATCAACAGGCCTGCCGCAAAGATTTCCGCATCGTCGGGATGAGCGCCAAACAATAACACGTTGCAGTCCGACGACTCAGCCATGTGCTTCCTCATACATAATTACGATCAACACGTCCGACGCGCTAAACGAACCCAGCGGGGCTGAGCCAGCACCCGATTGTGCTGCGATGTTACCCGTCACCGAAATCAACCTCGCTCCAGTGGTTTTGACCCACTCGTTGATCTCTGACTCCAAGTTGGTCAGTTCGCTTTCGATACTCTTAAAGAGTTTAACTTTTTGCACAATATCCAACCTTTCTGCCTCGCGCACCTGCGTTCGCTCAAAGTGAGGCGACCATTCTGACAGCAGCTTGCCTCTAGAGCAACGCACCGTCCTGATTAGCCGTTGCAAGTCGGCGCAGGGGATTAGAATTTTAGTCCAGCATTTTCTCAACCGCTTGGCGGCCCGTCATGCCCACTTAATCGGTAACCGCGTGGATTTCATGGTTTTCATTCCTGGAGAGTTTACTGGTTGGAATGTGATCTTAGGCCACAACCTAGCATTTTGCTACAATCATGGCGAAGGAATAGCATTCATGCACACACTGAACGAAGAAGTGAATTCGATCAAAAAAATCCGCTGGATGCAGCCTTGGCCAATCGCCGCCTACTTGGCGGCGAGCATGTTGTTGGCGTTCACCATTTTATGGATACAGAACAACCAATTCTTTTCCTGGCAGTGGCATATTTTAAACGGCCTCATATCGGGATTTGCCCTGGGACAAGCTTCGTGGTTGGCCGTAGTCGGTGGCTTATGGGGGCGTTGCTGGCTGACCGGCATCTGGGTTGCTAGCCTGCTGGCAGCACTGCTCACACTGATCTTCATGCTGGACGAAAGTTTTAATAGCATAGCCTCATGGTCCGACTTTTTCGTCAGCGCATCCGGCCTGTGGATGCTGCCGCTAATCATTTTAGGGATCTCACTGCCGATGCTCGCCTTGCGTTTCGTGTGGGGCTGGCAATGGGTCAATGCGGCAAACGAAAAAAAGCGATTGCGAACCCCTCTGGGGCTCGAAGAAATGATGCTCGGTGTGACCACGGTGGCGGCGCTATTGTTTCTCACTCGCGTCCCGCAGACCATATGGGAGCAACCAACGCACATCTTTTTCCAGCAAATCGGTGTGGCGTTTGCCTTGCTAGCCACGGTTAGCCTCTTATCCGCACTGCCACTGTTGCTGTGTTCCGTGCGCGTGCGTTCTCCCTGGAGACGTCACGCGATTGTCTGGCTGGGTGCTTGCCTGCTAACGACAGCGGTCTTCGCGACGTTCGAAGCCATCATGCAGTATGAGTCGTGGAGCATTTTTCAAAATGGCATCACCGCGTGCGTAGCGGGACTAATGGCTGGCAGTCTATTTGTTTTTGGTCTAGCCGCGCTGACTTGGTCGGGCTTGCGAGTCCAGGGTTTTACAGCGCGCGAAATACTTACACCCGAAATGGACGAGCAGCTTCACCGCGAAATAGTAAAACAGCGTCGCGAGCATCGCTACTGGGTAGGCACAACGTTGGCCGTATCGATGCTTTCAAGTTTCACGCTGGTTGGACTGACTTACGCACGCCATCAACAAGACGAACGATTGAACAATCTGGCCCGTGAACTTGCATCGTACGGCGGCTCGATCATTGCCCACCAGCGTCGTCTCATCGCGCTTTCACTGGGCCAGACAGCAACGGATGACAACTTAGCGAAATACGCACAACACTCTTACCTCAGTGAACTTTCGCTCGCAAATTCTCAAGTGACGGACGCCGGTCTTGCACAACTTCCAGAGTTGTTTCCGAATCTTGTATGGCTGGATCTATCCGGTACGAAGATCACTTCCGCCGGGCTGCAGCACTTGCTTAAACTGCCGTCGCTGATTTCGCTTTCGCTGGCTGGAACGAAATTAGAAATGACGGAGATCCATCACTTTCTCAAAAAGCGAGCTCCAATCCTGAACCAGGCCAATGGAACGATGGATCATCGCTTGATTAGGTTGGATCTCAGCAATATGTCAATCAGTCAGGAGGATCTGGTGCAACTTGCCCCCACCTGCCAGCGACTAATCCTGCGTAACAATGGTCTGACCGATGCCACCCTGGCCGCTTTACAAGGTAGGTACTTCGTGGAGCTCGATATTTCAGGCAACCCGATTTCAGGTGTGGGGCTAAGTTCTTTGAAAATAGAAAGTCTGATTGCCAAGGATGTGCCGCTGACCGATGCCGCCTTTGCAAAAGCTCTCGTAAGCCTCTCCTTGAACAAGCTAGAGATCAGTCACACGCAGTTAACTGATGCGATATTGCCCACTTTAGGAACGATCAATTTGTTATCACTTGGCGAGGGTCAATTTACCGAGGCGGGGGTGGAAAAATCGGTTTTAATGAACTGCAATAGATTAGGGCTCAACGGTCCGCAGTTTACCGGACGCTGTTTCAGTCAATTGGCTACTGGTGGCTACGTCCAGTCCTTAGACCTGCGCGGCTCAGGCATCACTGACTCAAATTTGCGTTGGCTAAAGGACACGACGGTGAATCGATTGGATCTGTCCGAGACGAAGGTAACCGATCGAGGGCTTCAAGCTCTGGACGGCGCATCGATCTACGCGCTCAACTTGAGCGGTACGCAAGTCACCGCCCGCGGTGTGGCCAACTGCCGTCTGTCCGATTGCACGATTTACCTCAAGTTTGGTCAATTTACCGTTCAAGAAATACAGCAACTCCAGCAGCAGCAGACCATTCTCGTCGGTGATCGTTTTCCCGATCCATTATAGGTTGCGGCAATTACCACACTACGCAAGCTCGATGCATTGGTATATCCTCCGCAGTTACACCGCCGAAATGCCCCCTTGTTGACCTCTAACGCCAGCGGCTCACGTACGGTGCAGGACTGTTGATTGTTTGAGGGAGCGGCACCATCTGTGCCGAGTAGGCTGGCGGTGACCAATCGTAACGTGGATTCACGCTGGCCACCGAATTCGACGGAGCTACATACACGGACGGGTACAGCCCTGCGTGCGCCGGCGGCGAAAAGCGATTGGCGGCGGCCGGTGGTGCAGGGCTCACGGCCGACCATATCTGCTCGCGCATCGTGGGTTGGGCAACTCCCAGGATACCAGCCAACGTCGCAAATTCCAAAATCAGCGTTGCCAGTGTGCCTGGCTGCTTGCGTCTTTGCCTAGCCATCGTGAGATCCTCCGTGTAAATAGGCCATCCGTTCGCACACACATCAGCACAGTCACGCCACTACGAGCTCGGTCGTAACCCAGAGCCTTCACAATGGCGTTTGCTCATACTTAGCCAGTAACGCAAACCCTGGACCAATCAGCGCTCATTCCAGCACATTTGTCGCAACGTATTGCAGCCAATGAAGTTGAGTATCCCTGGACGAATTGGCCACAACTGTGGCACAATACCCGATATTTACAAAACCATTGAAAAAACTACTCTTGCTCTTGGCTTTTCATGACCGGCGAAGCAAACGATTTGTCGCGCGACGCGATTGCGGCAGAATATTTCGAGCGACTTCCTTTCAAGCCCTATCCTGTGCAAGAGGAGGCCCTGTTAGCCTGGTTCACCGCCGAGCAAGGCGTGCTCGTGTGCGCCCCCACGGGTACCGGCAAGACACTGATCGCGGAAGCTGCGATTTACGAGGCGTTACGGACTGGCACTCGCGCCTACTACACCACCCCCTTGATCGCGCTGACAGAGCAAAAACTGCAAGAGCTGCGTCAGTCCGTGGTCCGCTGGGGCTTTCGCGAATCGGAAGTAGGGCTCGTTACCGGCCATCGCAAAGTCAATGCGGAAGCACCCATTCTGGTTGTGGTCGCCGAGATTTTGCTGAACCGCTTGCTCGCCCCCGAGTCCTTTGACTTCAGCCAAGTTTCTGCGGTTGTGATGGACGAGTTCCATAGTTTCAATGACCCCCAGCGCGGTGTGGTCTGGGAGCTGACCTTGGGCATGCTCCCCGCTCATAT
>JBBQRC010000002.1:0-35832 GCA_038215215.1 Pirellulales bacterium | reverse complement strand
CGGTAATCCGCTTGACCACTTTCTTGGTGCGGTCGCGCAGCCCGCCCTGTATCTGGCTGAGCTTGGTCGCATCTTCTAAGTGTTGTTCAGCGCTCAGCGCCCCTTTGGCTTGCTCCGCAACCCGCGTCGCTTCGCGAAGATTGACTTCGCCTTCGAGAATTTGCAGCACTTCCAAAATCACAGAGGGTGGCAAGGCATCCGAATTCTTGCTTCCCGGACAACTGCCACTGCAGGCCGGATCCACCAAATCCTCAGCCCAACGATCGAGCGTATCGGCCCAATATTCGGCTTGCGCGATCGACATCCCTTGTTCTTTGGGCAGGTCGTCGCTGATTAGTCGCAAAGCCCCGGTGACGTCGGACTGGCGCATATCGTCGAGCACCAATTTGAATTGATTCAGCCTCCGCCTTTCAAAATAGCTTTGCATATCATCCATGATATACGAGACCGCTTGACTACTTTTCTGTTCGATTTGTGATAGATCGGCCAGCATTTGTTTTTCGGCCTGTGCGGCTTGCTGCGGTTGGCCGAACAGGGCGTCAATGCGGCCACTGATTCGCTCGGCCACTTGATTCTGCTCCCGCGAGGCGGCCTTCAAACGTTTGACAAGCGTACTACCTTCCATGTTGGCGAGCAGTGCATTGAGTTCGTCGGCGATTTTCTCAAATTCTGCTAGGATATCCGCTTGCTCTACTAGCGCTTCGTCCACGGCCGATTCTTCTTCCGGTTGATCTTTTTCCGGTTCATCGCTGGGCTTTGGTGGTGGTCCAGCCAGCGTGGTCTGGGGTAGGGAAAGGCGACTCCCACTCTTCTTCTTTTTCTTGCTCTCCGGGGACTCTCCTTCATTATCGCTGGCCGGTTGCAAAGCCGACTCCATGTCTGAAATGGAGGGCATCTTGGGTTTCGCGGCTGCCAACGTCTGTTCTTCCGGCTGGCTACCGGTGCCGCCCGCTGTATTCTTGTTTTGACCTGCCGAAGGACCACTCGGCTTGGCGGCTCCCGCTCGCGCTAGCTGTGTTTCCGCTGCAGCTTTGCCAAGTAAGTCCGACACCGCCGGCATCCGATTGCTGGAGATATCATCGAGAATTTGCAGCATTTCAGCCCAGCGATCCAAATGACCGACGCCGATCTCGGGATTGCGTGCGGCCTGACGCAGCAACTGCTCACCGGCTTTGCTGAGACCCGCCAGACGCCGACCATTGTTGGCCTCGGCCGCTGCTTGCGTGCGCAGCTCCTGCCGCAGGGCGTCATCTGCCAGTTCCTCGGGGGTCATCGCGCGCAGTTTCTTGTTAGTTTCGTGCAACTGCAATTCGCGATCACGAACGTCCAGCGACGCGCGATGCCACTTGCTCAACTGATCGGTAATCCAAATGGCATGCTCTTCCGGCGTCAGCACGTAAAAAATATGTGGCGCTGAATAGACCCGCTCCCGGCCCGGGAAATAGTCGTCCACCCACAGCCGTACTTCGATCGGTTGGGGCGTAATGCCGAGGGCCACGGCCGAGAAGGTCGCTGGCACCTGCACAGAAGACTGCTCCGGAGAGCCAGCGGCCAACAGCTTTTCACCAACGGCCGGTTGGGCGTGGAGTTTATCGTCCAACCCCTGCCAAGAAATACCAACTTGTTTGACGCCAAAATCATCCGCCGCGAGCGCGGTGAAATTAAGCTGCTCGCTGTCCAGCAAAACAGCTTGACGTGGCAACTCCTGCGAAGCCACCGAAGGAGGCTCGTCGGCCACTGGTGTGACCACCAATTCGAACGGCTCACGCCCGGCCAAATCATCTTGATCGCGCCACTCCAGTCGCAACGTATCAATCTTTTCCCAAATGGCGACCTGCGGCGAGGTGAAACTAGACGCCTGCACCGCAACGTGTTGAGCATTGACCTGTGCGGACTTTAAATCTCGCGAAGCCGTGGCGTGCACCGTCGCGGTGCTACCATCGACCACCGCCAACGATCCACTGCGGACATCTCGCTCAACTTCGGTCGCAAGTTGCAAGTAATCAGGGAGCCGGACGTGCGCCGTCGCGGCCGTTAGCTCGGGACGTATCTTCGGTTCGATGACCAGCGACTGCGTGAAATCCCCTACATGCAAACGTGCACCGACAGTCTGCGTCTGAGCTGGCAGCTCAAAGTGATAGCCAGTCTCGGTGAGCTGAGCCGTTAGGAGCGGCACGCCGCTAATTGCGAGTCGTGCGGAAGTTGGCTTCCAGCGACTGGTCTCCGCCAACTCAACGTCCAGCAGAACGGTCTCGCCGTGCGGTACGACCCATTGTGAAGCGAGGGGCTGGACCGTGGTAAACGTGTAGCGTGGGGTGTTGCGCCAGGGGGCCATTAACCGAGCCCACGCATTACTGGACGCGGCAGGTGAAAAAAGAGTCAACCCCACCGCCATGCAGGCGGACACAATCACCACTGTCGTCCACGTTTTGGCCCGCGACAAGGGCGCAGCCAAGTTAAGATCGCGGCGTTTGGCCGCCTCCGCCACCTGAGCGATCGCAGCAGCGCATAGCGAGCGCGATCGAGCTTGCTCTCGGTCGTTCTCCGCCAATTCGATGACGCTCAGCAGTTGGTCGCCAATACTGGGTTCGCGGACTCGCAGCAGCCGCGCGAGCTGATCGAGTGTACGGTGACTCCACACCCAGCGATGAAAGGCCCAAGGAACGGCCAGCCAACCCGCGATCGTGGTCAAGAAAATACCTAACCGCAGGATTTGTGGCGTGTCGATAAAGCGATCGATGGCCAAGACGGTGAGGAATGCAAGCAGCACACCAGCCACAGCGAATGCGGCGGCCTCTAACATTTTCGTCGACCAGACGCGCTGGCGAAACTCGGTCAGTTGCGTTCGTAATGAAGCTGGTACCGTCAGGCGATCTGACAAACCTTGCCTCTCCAAACTCGGCACAGAACTCATCGCACTGCTCCCCAAAAGTGGCGGCGAATCAACGGCTAGATCAACCCGGCCGTTTTTCGCCAGACCCAAAAGATCCCCAACATAGTTATTAGCGTAGCGGCAACGAGCGGGTGACTCCAGAGTTGAACCCGCCGAATCTTGGCTTGGGGTGTTGGTAATTCACTAATTGCCCGAACAATTTCGGCAATTTCGCCATTTTGGAGAACTTTACCGCGCGAAACCCGTGAAAGTTCTTCGAGCACTTCGGGGCGGCTAGGCTTGCCAACTTGCTCCAATGTGGCTCCTTGAACGAATAACTTGGCGGCCAATTCCGTACCGTTTTGCTGGCAACGAAGTGTCACTTGGTGCGAACCTGGCTCGGTCGGCGTAAAGGTGCCGGCAAACGCGCCCCACTCTTCGCCACTACTGGTGAGCGTCACCGTTTCAATTCGTCCGGAGGGAGCCGCGATCCGCGCGGACACATCCCCTCGACTCAAAGGTTCGCCACTTTTCTCCATCACGTTTGCACTCAGCGATATTGTCTGTCGAACTTGTGGTTGCTCCGGAGAATAATAAAATCGCATCGATTCACCTTTGGCCATGTTGCGTTGGTAAGCCATCCAGCGCACGACCTGTCCCCAAAAGCGATAATGATACAAGTCCTCTACACCACGCCGCCATCGCCATGCGCCATCAGTTCCCATGAAGAGCACCTTGCCGGT
This sequence comes from Pirellulales bacterium, assembly GCA_038215215.1. Classification (GTDB taxonomy): domain Bacteria; phylum Planctomycetota; class Planctomycetia; order Pirellulales; family Pirellulaceae; genus Aureliella. The sequence goes on along the minus strand of JBBQRC010000002.1, from coordinate 32,217 downwards.
TCCAAAGGTGCGCGTAACCAACAGCGGAATGCGACCGTATTCGTTGGCCGACTCTTGATGTACGCAGAGGACGTCGGTCCCCGCCTTGGCACGACTGACCGCAGCATGCCACTGAAAACCCGGTAGGTTCTCCCACACTTGCAGGTTCTCATCTTGGGTATCCGCCAGTTTAGTCAGCAAACTACGTTGCCCCAGTTCAGTCAATGCAAAGTGGCTGGGGGTGCGTGAACCCCAGCCCGTGGGTTGCGATGCATCGTAGATCACAGGCAGCAACGGATCGAGCGGCGAATGGACGAGACTGATTTGATTTCCTTGTAGACCAGGCATAAACACCAAGCCGCTCGCTTGCTGCTCCACCAGCCCCTTGAGCAAACGACACTGCTCCTCCGTCAACTGGCCTTCAGCCATGCCGACGTCGCCGAGAAAAACGACATCAAATTGCGATAACTCTTCGAGTGCTTCGGGGAAGGCTGTGATGTAATCGCGATTGCCACCCCCCACCTTGCTCAGGCCCGGATGAAATAGCAAACAGGAAACTTCGACACCCGGATCGCGCGACAGGGCGTTGCGCAGATAACGATACTCCCAGCGCGGTAACGATTCCACGACCAATACTTTTAGCTTCTCGTCGCGTATCGCAATCGGAGCGGTCTTGGCGTTGTTGTCTAACAATCGCTCTTCGGGCAGCGTAGGAATGGATAACGTCAGCGTGAAATCACCAACCTGCTCGGGCTTCCACAGCAGCGCGTCCGAAGTGCGTCCCATGGCACTTACCCGTACCTCTTGAGTAACGCGGACTCCATCGGCCGAGGTCATCGTCACTTGGGTTACATGATCACGTGGCAGGGAACTTTCAATCGTGAAGGGGATGCGGACCGTTTTGCCAGCTACACCAAAAGTTGGTACATCGAAACTAAGTAGGTTTACATCAGGCAAACGCGTCTGACTGCCAACCGGGACGGTGAAAATCGGAATTTGGTCCAGCCGCAAACGCATGGCCATTTGCACCGGTGGCAAGCCAGTGTTCCAGTCGCCGTCGGAAGCCAGTACCACCGCGCGCAGATTGGGATGATCCTCCCGAGCCTTTTTTAGTGCGGCATGCAAGTCGCTAGACGAGTTGCCGTCGCCGCTCGAAAACGGTGTTAAGACAATTTTCAACTTGGCGCCCAAGTCGCGCCACGTGTCTTCGAGCATTAGTCCCGCGATTGCCTCTTCCCGCGTGCGGAGCGATCCGGAGCTGTCCGCCAAGCCCACATCGCGCGTGCTCATGCTCAACGAGCCGTCCCCCAGCACCACCACGGTAGGCTGTTGGTCCGGCAAGAACTGTGCGATCGATTCTGGTTGATTGAGCAATAAGACTGCAAACGTGACCAAGGCGATGCGGAGTAGTTCAAGTCCTAAGATCGCGCGGCGATAACCGCTCCGCCGCCAAGCTAAAAAGCTGAGCAACAGTACCAAGCTGATGGCCGCGACCGATAATGCCAGCGTCCCCAACGTCCATTGAAAGCTTAAGTTCGTTTCCGACATTTACTGCTTGCGTGTGTAGTGAGCGGTCATTATTCGCAACCGGGTTATTTCCCCGAGCAAGTTTCCGGGCAAGTTTCCTGGTGCAGTAATTCGCGGGACGTTACCTAGAAAAACATTCTCAGCACCGGCTCTAGTTTAGCCAAAAAATCTCCGCCTAGCTCCTCAGTTCCAGTTTCGCGATTTTTTGTACTGCTGCGACTTGTCGCAGCTTTCATTTTCAAGCGTGTGCAGCACCGGTGTGTGAATTTTGTGACACCCCAAAGGTCGCGCCCCAGAGCGAAAACAGCCAAGCGGTTCTGGACATTGAGGTAAAGCCAAAGCGGTGATGAATCACCGCACTCCAAAAAGTGCGAAACTGAAACTTAGGACCGTTCGATCAATTCGTGTCACTCTTCGCTCTGCGACGGGCGACAGCAGTCATCGAGATCACTGCCCTACGACTGAAGTCACTTTGGGGCTGGCCCGACGTGCATCTAAACTCATCGCGCCCGCGCCGTTGGCCATGAGAAAAAGCATTGTCCCCATGAGCGATAGGTTTTTCATAAATTGAATCATTTGGTTTTGCTGTTCAGGTCCCTCGAAGTTCCAAAAGTCGTGGAAGTAATAGGTCGCCAGGACGAGGAACACCAGCAGCAAGGCCGCTCCAATGCGAATCTTGAAGCCGGCGATGACGGACAGACTACCCAAGATCAAGAAGAGTATCCCGCCCACCAAGGTCAGTTGTGGGAAGGGAACACCTTCGGCCGCCACCACGCCGGCTACGGCATTGAAGTTGGGGATCTTGTTACCAACCGCACTCATCAAGAAGATGGTGGCGATCATTATTCGAGCGATCAGACTCGCGACGGATTGCATGGGAGAACTCTTTCAATCGTTGAGGGGTGCCGTGATTGAGGTTAGGCCAAATCAAAGAACATGACTTCGGCGTCGGCTGTCGCCGTGATCATCAGCCTGGTTTCGTCGCTCACCGCCGCGCCGTCGCTGGTGTCCAACGAAACACCATTCTACGTTGTTTGGTGCTATATCTGGGCTTACTGGACGCGGCGGTTTGCAGATAGCGAGTTCCACGGTCCGGATGTCGTCATTCGTTACCGACAGCTGGCGGCTGGGGCTGCCGATTCGCAAAAGAGGCATAGATCTTGAAGCCTGCCTCCATCAACCCGCGCATCTGCGCAGGTGTTTTCTGGCCACCTTGCCGGAAGATAAACATGTTCGCCGCGCTTTCCATGTGGCAGCCTCGATGTTCCGTTAAAGCGTTGCGCAGCTCAGCGTTAAAGAAGCTCCGAATGCCCGCTTCATCACTCCCCTTCAAAACGAAGGCCTTCGAAAACGTCGGATCTTCGACAAAATCTATATCTTGGAGTCCCAGAGCCGAGCCGATAGCGTCGAGAAAACCTTCTGGCCGAATGGTAAAGTTGGGCAGATGCAGCGTGGCAAACTCCATGGCGACCACCGACAGCGAGTGAGTGTGCGCATTCTTCCCGCCACCGGTGGTGTAGCGGTAGTCGAAAAGCGACAGTCGCACCGCCTCGGTTTCCGCCGTCATCACATTCTTCATTTTTCGGCTGTGCCCTTGGTTGAAGAGCGTGAACACTTGCAGTTTCGATAGCAGGTTTGCATCCGCTTTTCCGGAAAATTGCATTCCCAACTCGGCGGCGACAGCCTGCAGCGCCTCGGTGCGTTTCTTATCGAAATGTTGACTCAGCAGGACGATGCCCACGATCAGTCCCGTGACGGCTAAAAAAACCAGTACAACGATAAGCAGTGGCATCACGTACAGCCTATAAATTTCTTGATTTCATCTAACCGGGAATCTTTCTCGGTTACCGTTCAACGAACTGCCTGTCTTGTAGCGGAATCGGCGCAAGCCGTCCGGTTTTGCACTGTTTTCATCAATCGACACCGGGCAGCTCGCGCTGCTCCGCTACTAATTGAACGGCATGCCGTTCAACGATTTATTTAATTGGGATAGTTATGGATCGACCTGTCCCTAGCAAAGCCGCCGTCGGAAATCACGTTTGGCGGCGCCAGTGGCAGATCAGATCGTACCACATGGGGCTCGAAGATTGACATTCGTGGTCGAAAGAACATCGAGCTGAAGGTGGTTGAGCAAGAGTGAGGGGTTGGGGAAACGAAAAAAGGCTCAAGCGGGTTAGGCTTGAGCCTTTTTGGCTATTGAAGTGCACAGGCGGCTTGCGACTACATCACGTTTGATGAATCGGCGGAGGTGTCTTCCGGTTCGACAGCCGGGGGAGCCTGCTGCAGCAAGGGGAAACTCTCTTCCATCGCGGTAGTTCCGCGATTGACAAGGTCCTCCAGCGCTTCTCGGCGGTAGGATACTTCGGATTCTTGGAAGGACCGGAATCCAGTACCGGCCGGAATCAAGTGCCCGAGAATCACGTTCTCCTTCAGACCTACTAGCTTGTCAATCTTGCCTGCCAAGGCGGCTTCGGTGAGGACCTTAGTGGTCTCCTGGAAGCTGGCTGCAGAGATAAAGCTACTGCTCTGTACCGATGCCTTGGTAATACCCAGCAACTGAGTGCTCGCAGTCGAGGGCTTGGGTTTCTTGCCCTTGGCAGGCTTGCCACCCAGACCTTCTACTTGCGTGTTGGATTGCTCAAACGCTTCCTTGGGAACCAACGTGCCAGCGGCGTAGTCGGTATCCCCCGGATCGCTGATTTTGAGGCAATCTGAGAGCAGGTTATTCACGCGACGGAACTCGAACTTGTCCATCACCAAACCTGGGAGCAAGCTGGTGTCTCCCGGTGTTTCGATTTTCACCTTGCGCAACATTCTCGCAATGATGATCTCGATGTGCTTGTCATTGATATCCACTCGCTGGCTACGATAGACCTGCTGGATCTCGTGGGTCAAGTACTGTTGTACAGCCTCTTCACCACTGACTCGCAAAATATCGTGCGGTACCAGTGGACCGTCAACCAGAGCTTGTCCAGCTTTGACGATGTCCCCGGTGTGCACCAAAAATCGCTTGCCGTGCGGAACCAAGTGCTCGTGCTCTACACCACTTTCGCTGCGAACGATAATAGTGCGTTTTCCACGACGCTTGGTCTGCTGAATTTCCACCACACCGTCGACTTCGGCGATCACGGACGGATCCTTCGGCTTGCGCGCCTCGAAGATTTCCGTCACCCGCGGCAGACCACCGGTGATGTCGCTGATGCCGGACGATTCACGCGGCATTTCAGCCAGTTCGGTACCGGCGGAAACCGCCTTGCCTTCTTGCACCGTGATCACAGCGCGTTCTGGCATGTAGTAAACGTCAAGCGGTTTGCCTTCAGCGTCTTCAATGACGATCTGCGGGTGCAGATCACCTTTATGATCGACGATGATGAATCGCATACCACCACCCGGATCGCGTTCGACGCGCATCGTTTCGCCTTCGACCACGTCATCAAAGCGGATCTTACCGCTGACTTCGCAGAGAATCGGAATCTTATGCGGGTTCCATTCGCAGAGCACGGTACCCTTGGCAACCTCTTGGTTCTCAGTGACCACCAGTTTGGCACCGGTTGGCACTTCGTACTTCTCGATCTCGCGTCCCTTGTTATCCAGCAGCGTGACTTCGCTATTGCGGGTGAGCACGATTTCGGCCCCTTCTTCGTTGCGCACACTGCGCATACGCGAGAAGCGGACGATACCGCCCTTCTTAGCCTTGATTTCGCTTTCCTCAACGCTGCGGTTGATCGCACCACCGATGTGGAACGTACGCATCGTCAACTGGGTACCCGGCTCACCAATCGACTGGGCAGCGATAATACCTACCGCCATGCCTTCTTCGACTTGGGCACCGGTGGACATATCCATGCCGTAGCAGGAGCGGCATACACCGAGCGAAGCATCGCAGGTCATCGGGCTGCGGACTTGGATCTTCTCCAGTCCCATTTCCTCGATCTTACGTGCGATTTCGAGTGTGATCATCTGGTTTTCTTTGACGATCACTTCGTCAGTCACCGGATTGACGATGTTCTGACGGGACACGCGGCCATTAATCGCATCGGCCAGTCGCACTTCGACTTTTTCGCCACGATAAACGACTCCCTTGGTAATACCTTGGGTAGTTCCGCAGTCTTGCAACGTGATGACCACGTTTTGCGCGACGTCAGCCAGCTTACGCGTCAGGTAACCGGAGTCAGCGGTCTTGAGGGCGGTATCGGCCAAGCCCTTGCGAGCACCGTGCGTACTGGAGAAGTACTCAAGCACCGTCAAGCCTTCGCGGAAGTTAGCCTTGATCGGCGTTTCGATGATTTCGCCGGTTGGCTTGGCCATCAAACCGCGCATACCCGCCAACTGACGAATCTGCTCGATACCACCTCGAGCACCAGAGTGCGCCATCAAGAACACCGGGTTAACGTACCACGGACCCAAGTGGTCATCCAACTCCATGGCTTGCATCATGTCCTTAGTGATCTTTTCGCGAGCGTGCGTCCAGAGGTCAAGCACCTGGTTGTAACGTTCGGTTTGCGTGATCACCCCGCGGTCGTGCCGCTTCTTGAACTTCATCACTTCCTTTTCAGCTTCAGCGATGAAGTGCGTCTTCGATTCAGGTGTTACCAAGTCGTCGGTACCAAACGAAAGACCGCTTCGAGTCGACTCGCGGAAGCCCAACTGATTCATATCGTCGAGCAGATTGATCGTGGCGCGACGTCCCAGACGTTGGTAACAGTCACTAATCACCGCCGCCAAGTCACTACCCTTCATGGCGTGGTTGTAGAAGTCCAAACCATCGGGGAGCATCATGTTGAAGAGGATGCGACCATACGTCGTATCGACGATGTCCCCCATCTTCGCGTTACCTTCTTCGGTCTTCAGGCGGCGATGTCGTGGCAAGCGAACCTTAATTTTCGCATGGCGGTCGATGACACCTTGCGCGAACGCCAGATCGGCTTCACCCATGGTGGCAAAGATCATCCCTTCGCCCTTCATACCGGGCTTTTCGATGCTGATGTAATAACAACCCATCACCGTATCCTGCGAAGGGCTCATGATCGGACGACCATTGCTCGGCGCAAAGATATTGTGGGTACTCATCATCAGCGTGTGCGCTTCGACCTGCGCCTCGATCGAGAGGGGCAGGTGGACCGCCATCTGGTCACCGTCGAAGTCGGCATTGAAGCCCTTGCAAACCAGTGGATGCAAGTGAATCGCGTTCCCTTCGACCAGGATCGGTTCAAACGCCTGGATGCCCATACGATGCAGCGTGGGGGCACGATTGAGCAACACGGGATGGTTGCGAATTACTTGTTCGAGAATATCCCAAACTTCTTCATCCTTCCGCTCTAGCATCTTCTTGGCGGACTTGATGGTGTCCGCATGTCCAAGATCTTTGAGCTTACGAATGATAAACGGTTGGTACAGCTCGAGAGCTATCTTTTTGGGCAGACCGCACTGGTGCAGACGTAGTCGCGGACCGACCACAATCACGCTGCGAGCCGAATAATCGACCCGCTTACCGAGCAGATTCTCACGGAAACGACCCTGCTTGCCTTTGATCATGTCGGTCAAAGACTTAAGCGGTCGATTGCTACTGCCAAGCACGGGGCGCTTACAACGGTTGTTATCAAACAACGCATCGACCGACTGTTGCAACATCCGCTTTTCGTTGCGAATGATCACTTCCGGCGCGTTCAAATCGACCAGCTTGCGGAGGCGATTGTTGCGGTTGATGATACGGCGATAGAGATCGTTCAAATCGCTAGTCGCAAAGTTGCCACTGTCGAGCAACACAAGTGGACGTAGGTCCGGTGGAATCACGGGAATCACGTCCAGCACCATCCACTCGGGACGATTGTCGCTGTCACGAATTGCTTCGACTAGCTTCAGCCGGTTGATCAGATCTTTCTTCCGCTGCTTGCTGTTCGTTTCCGAAAGCTCTTTGCGGAGCTCGTCCCCAAGGGTCGACAGATCCAAAGCCTGCAAAAGCTTGCGGACTGCTTCAGCGCCCATTTCAGCCTCGAAAGAACCTTCGCCGTATTGGGCGCGGGCCTCGCGGTACTCCCCTTCACTGAGCAACTGCAAAGCCTGCAGCGGAGTTTCTTTCGGGTCGAGCACGACGAAATCTTGGAAATAGATCACCTTTTCCAGACTGGAAGTCTTCATGTCCAACAGAGCGCCTAAGCGGCTCGGCATGGCTTTGAAAAACCAAATGTGCACTACCGGCGCAGCCAGTTCGATATGGCCCATCCGTTTGCGGCGGACACGACTGTGCGTGACCTTTACTCCGCAGCGGTCGCAGATCATCCCCTTGTACTTCATACCGCGATACTTACCGCAAGCGCACTCCCAGTCCTTTTCTGGACCAAAGATGCGTTCGCAGAACAGACCATCCTTTTCCGGACGGTAAGTTCGGTAGTTAATCGTTTCCGGCTTCTTTACTTCACCAAATGACCAACTGCGGATGTCCTGAGGACGTGCCAAACTAATCTTGACGGACGTGAAATCGTTAACGCGATCGTAACTGGTTTCAGCTGTCGACATATACCGCTGCTCCTAAGGAATTGGCTGGCACTAACCCGATCGATCGTACGTCGGTCAGTAACTAGCTTAAAATGCGTTGAGGTGTCGAATTGGGGCTCGGGAAGGAGCAGTTAGCTTTGATAATCTCGCCACCAGGATTGCTCCCCGAACCCCGGTTGCGCGCCGCCAATAAGCGACGTCGATTAGATTTTTCGTTTTTCGAGTCGCATGTTCAGCGCCAGGCCGCGAATTTCGTTGGTCAACACGTCGAAGCTAGCAGGTGTGCCGGCCTCGAGGGTATTTTCACCCTTGACCATCGATTCGTAGATCTTGGTGCGTCCTTCCACATCGTCGCTCTTGACGGTCAACAACTCTTGCAGGATGTAGGCAGCCCCATAAGCCTCGAGCGCCCACACTTCCATCTCACCGAAGCGTTGACCGCCGAAGCGGGCCTTGCCGCCGAGAGGCTGTTGTGTAATGAGCGAATAAGGACCTGTGCTGCGAGCGTGCACCTTGTCGTCAACCAAATGGTGCAGCTTCAACATGTAGATGTAGCCAACCGTTGTTTCCTGCTCCATCGATGCACCGGTACGACCATCGACCAACCGCACTTTACCGTGCCGCGGCAAACCTGCTTCTTCCAAGCAGTCATTGATATCGGTTTCGGTGGCACCATCAAACACCGGGGTAATGGATTGAAAGCCCAGTTTGGCGCCCGCCCAACCCAAGTGGGTTTCCAAAATCTGCCCCACGTTCATGCGGCTAGGAACACCAAGCGGATTAAGCATGATCTGCAGCGGAGTACCGTCTGGCAAATGTGGCATGTCTTCGATAGGTAAGACCTTCGAAATCACCCCCTTGTTTCCGTGGCGACCGGCCATCTTGTCACCAACGCTGATCACGCGTTTGGTAGCAATGTAGACCTTGACCATCTGCAGCACACCGCTGCGTAGTTCGTCACCACGCTTCATGCTGTTGAGCTTACGATCGCGATCGTCAATGGCTTCCTCGACCGCTGGCCAGAACTGCTTGTGGGCTTTACGCAGCTCTGCGTGGTGTTTCTCGTCCAACTTGTTCATCAGTCGCGATAAGTTGAACGTCTGTGCGTGCTCGGCGATGTACTTCGGATCTTGACCACCCGACAGTGGCGACCCATCGTCATCCTTGAGCTTCACGCCAAGGGCTTTTTCGGTCTCGTCAACAAAACTAGCAAAGGTAGCCGCAATGGCGTTGTTGCCGGTTGTCTCGATGTCCTTCAGTTGCTTCTCGAACACCTTTCGCTCGTCGTCAGACAAGCTCATGCGGCGACTGAATTTCTGCGTATCGATGACGATGCCTTCGATCCCCGACGGGACTTCCAGCGAATCATTCTTCACATCTTCACCGGCACGACCAAAGATCGCATGCAGCAATTTCTCTTCCGGCGTCAGTTCCGTCTTGCTCTTAGGCGAAACCTTGCCGACCAGGATATCTCCAGGTCGCACATAGGTGCCAACCTGAACGATGCCGCTCTCATCCAAATTACGCAGGGCCTTTTCCGACACGTTTGGAATATCGCGAGTGAACTCTTCACGTCCCAGCTTCGTTTCGCGAATCTCAACGTCAAAGTCTTCAATGTGGATCGAAGTGTAGGTATCCGCCCGCACCAGTTCTTCACTGATGATGATCGCATCTTCGTAGTTGTAACCATCAAACGACATGAAGCCGACCAGAACATTACGTCCCAAAGCCAATTCGCCGAGGTACGTGGCCGCGCCGTCAGCAATAATCTGCCCCTTCTCGACCTTGTCACCCAAGTTGACAATCGGGCGCTGATTGAGGCAAGTTCGCTCGTTCAACCCTTGGTACTTCTGCATCTGGTAAAGGTCAGGACCAATTTCAATGCGCATCGAATCGCAGTATGTCACCTTGCCAGCTTTGCGAGCGCGAACCACCATGCTGCTGTTCTTGGCGACTTCCTTCTCCAAGCCCGTGGCCACAATCGGCGGTTCGGTCACTAACAGCGGCACCGCTTGGCGCTGCATGTTGGAGCCCATCAAGGCCCGGTTGGCGTCGTCATGTTCGAGAAACGGAATCAAACCAGCCGAGACACCTACCATCTGGCTCGGCGCAATATCCATGTACTCGACTTCTTCAGGCAACACGATTTCAAAGTCGGCGCGATGACGGGCAATCAAGTTGGGACCAGAAACTAAGGCCTTGTCTTTCACTTCCGTATCTGCTGGACAAATGTAGACGTCCCCTTCTTGATCCGCCCGCAACCACTCGACTTGGTCCGTCAGCTTGCCTTTGGCAACCTTACGGTAGGGAGTGATCAGGAACCCGTAGTCATCCACACCTGCGTAAATGGCCAGCGAGCTAATCAAACCAATGTTCGTGCCTTCCGGCGTTTCAATTGGACAAATGCGACCGTAGTGCGAAATGTGAACGTCACGCACTTCAAAGCCCGCACGCTTACGATTCAAACCGCCTGGACCAAGGGCCGACAGTCGCCGTTCGTGCGTCAACTGGCTCAGCGGATTGGTCTGATCCACCACCTGCGACAGCTCTCCACGACCAAAGAAGTACTCGATGGCTGCACTAATGCTCTTGGGATTCACCAAGCTCCGAGGCGACATCTCGTCAGCCTCTTTCAAGCTCATGCGTTCCTGCACCGTCCGGCGCAGCTTCAGGAAGCCCTTCCGCAGCTCCTCACAAGCCAATTCATCAATGGTCCGCAGGCGTCGATTGCCCAAGTGATCGATGTCGTCAAACTGAGCGCCAGAGTCTGGATCGTACAGATTGATCATGTACTTGATCGATGCAATTAGATCGTCGGCCTTGAGCGTCATTTCGCTTTCTGGAACTTCTGTACCCAGCTTGCGATTCAAGCGGAAACGACCAACGCGACCGAGCCGATAACGATTGGCATCGAAGAATTTCTCATGGAACAACGATCGAGCTTTTTCCAACTGCGGCGGGTTGCCCGGGCGCAGCCGCTGGTAAATGCGCAGCAACGCTTCTTCATGGCTGCTGGTATTGTCTTCCGCCAAAGCGTTGACGATCAGCGGCAATTTGGGAGCATCCATAACTTCAATCGAAGTAATCCCCGCGGTGCAAATGATCTCGGCAACATCCTTCGAAATTTTCTGTCCGGCCTCGATCACCACTTCGCCCGCTCGTTCCGAATCGCTCGGATACGCCACGTCGTCGACCGCGACCTTACCTTCAAGCTTGGCAACGCTTCGACCATCAACGACCTTCTCTATGGTCGTTTCGTAAAACGCACGCATCAGCTCCGAATCGGTGCTCAACTGGGGGCTCATCGCCCGCAGCAAGGTCATCACTGAAAACTTGCCGCTCTGATCAATACGTACACTCAAGCTTTCCTTCTTGGTAACGTTGACTTCGATCCAGCTACCACGCTCGGGAATCACGCGGCAACTGGGCAGCTTGCGATCGCTCGTGCCGTCTTGTTCTTCCACGAAATCCACACCGGGACTGCGGTGCAACTGGCTTACGACCACACGCTCGGCACCGTTGATAATGAACTCACCACCGCCCAGCATGATCGGAATATCACCGAGGTAGACCTCCTCTTCGATGGGCTGTTCGCGATTCAATCGCAACCACACCTTCATCGGCTTGCCATACGTTAGACGCAACTGGCGGCACTCGTCGGGGGTGTAACGTGGCTTGCCCAGTTCGTAGCGCAAGAACTCGAGCGTGACGGTCTTGTCGTAGCTCTCTACCGGGAAAATTTCCTTAAAAACACTTTCCAAACCTTGAATCTTGCGCTTCTCTGGAGCAATATCCTCTTGCAGGAAAGCTTCGTAGCTCCGCGTCTGCAGTTCGGTCAGGTTAGGAATTTCTAAGGCGTCGAGTCCGGAACCAAATTTACGTACCGAAGTCGGTTTAAGTCGTCGCTGCGAGGAAGTGGCCATTGACGAAGTGTTCTCCTAAAGGAACCACGTGAAAGAATCAGACTCGCCCAGATACCCACGCGCTCTCGCGGGTACAAGCCAAGATGGCGGCGCAGCAGTATCGGAGTCCTGACACACACCGCGCCGGATAGGGGGAAAAACAGGATAGAGCGAGCTGGCCGTCATGCACGGAATCAATATAACGCAGCTAGCCCAAGCTGGCAAACCCAGACTGGGCAAGCTGATACGAGTTTTTTTGCGCCCGAAAAAGACCCCTTAGGGACCCTGTAAGCCGAAAATAGAACCAGCGTCGGAGTAGATTCCGTGTTTTCCGACGTGTCGCAGTCGCCTGCAAGCAATTCATGGCAACCGTACCATGGAACCGACTGCGCGCAGCCGGTCCGCTAATCTGCTTGATCCATCTGGCAACCGTTAGCTGGTTGGACCCAGGCAGTTACTTCAACTCAACGGTAGCGCCTGCTTCTTCCAATTCCTTCTTACCCTTGGCGGCGTCTTCCTTCGAAGCGCCTTCCTTGATCTTGGCTGGGCAGCTTTCGACCAATTTCTTGGAGTCCATCAAGGAGGCACCGGTCAGGCTCTTGACGACCTTAACCACGTTCAGCTTGTTCTCGCCGAAGCTGGTCAAGATGACGTCGAATTCAGTCTGTTCGACGGGAGCGGCGGCAGCTGGGCCGTCGCTTGGAGCGGCCATCATGACAGCGCCACCAGCGGCGGCTTCGATGCCGTGAACTTCCTTGAGATAATCACTAAGTTCTTTGGCCTGCTTGAGAGTCAAACCAACGATGGATTCACCCAGTGTCTTGATATCGTCTGCGAATGCTGTTTCGGACATTTTAAAGAACCCTTCTCAAAAGTTACAGAATGCTATGTGTGTTGATGAACTGACTATGTTCGGACTAACTTTTAGTATTGACTCACTACGTTTGGCGGATCACTTTCAAGGTCAGTGACCACGTCCAGTTGTGCAAAAACGGCTAGCTACCGCAGCGTTTCGGGTGTGCTCAAAGCACGTGTACTCAAAACACGGCCGCAGGCGCTCCGCTAACTCGATGCGATTATGCCTGAACCTCCTCTGCTTGCTCGGTGCTTTCTTCTCTATCCTCAATCATCTGCTTAATCTGCCCAGCCAGAGTGGACCCGCCACCCAAGATTTGGCTGACCAAGTTCGATCCCGGGCTCAGAACTTGACCGACCAAAATCGAGATCTGCTCCAAGCGACTTGGCCACTTGCTAACCGCCAACACTTGGTCGGCCGTCAACGCGTCACCATCCATGACGCCCCCTTTGAGTTCGAGCTTTTCGAACTCTTTGGATTTGACGATCTTGGACATGATCTTGGCGAGGCTGACGAAATCTTCGCAGCCCCAAACAATGGCCATCGAACCGAGCTGTTCGTTGAACATCGGTCGCAACGAACTCCCTTCCGTTGCCCGCGCTGCCATACTACGTTTGATCACCAGCATGTTGACGCCGGCTTCACGCAGTTTCTTGCGAATCGAGAACGTGGCTGCTGAATCCATGCCGACCACATTAACCAGGATGGCGTCTGCCACCCCTTCCAGCCGATTTTTGATATCGCCGGTCACCAGATTTTTTACGTACTTGCTCATTACCAATTCCGCTCAAAATAATATCAGTCGTTCGATCACATGACTTAGGCAGCGACGCGCACGCTTGGCGACATGGTCGCGCAGATAGCGATGCTCTTGATGTAAGTACCCTTGACCGCATTGGGCTTCAAACTGTTCACGAAGTGCATAAACGCTTCGATGTTTTCGACCAGCTTCGCAGAGTCAAAGCTCAGCTTGCCGACGATTGCATGCAAATTCGAGCCTTTATCGTTACGAAACTCGACTTTACCAGCCTTGTATTCCTTAACGACTCGCGCGACGTCCGCCGTCACGGTGCCCGCTCTCGGCGACGGCATCAGACCGCGTGGACCGAGCACCTTGCCGAGCGGACCAACGATGCCCATCATGTCGGGTGTGGCGATACAAACATCAAAGTCGGTCCAACCTTCTTTGATCCTTTTCGCCAAGTCTTCTTGCCCTACCGTGTCCGCACCCGCTTCCGTAGCCACGGCAGCCAGCTCTCCCTTGGCGAAGACGACGATGCGCTGGGTCTTGCCAATGCCGTGCGGCAAGACAACCGAACCGCGCACCAATTGATCCGCCTGCGCAGGGTCAATACCCAAATGCATGTGGATTTCTACTGATTGATCGAACTTTCGAGCCGGGAAGTCCTTAAGGATTGCCACCGCGTCAGCCAGTGGCAACGCGTCTTTCCCGGGTGACTTGGCGAGCATCGCCTTCATTGCTTTTGTTACTTTTACCATGATGCTTTAACCCTCTACCTCCAAGCCCATGCTGCGTGCGGTGCCTTCAATCATGCGGGCAGCATGCTCTAGGTCACGAGCATTCATATCGGCCATCTTTTTCTTGCAGATGTCTTCAATTTGAGCCCGAGTTACTTTGCCAACCTTCTTCTTGTTCGGTTCGCCGGAGCCGCTGGCAATGCCCGCAGCCTGTTTGAGCAGCGAAGCCGCCGGTGGGCTCTTCGTAATGAACTCAAAACTACGATCTGAATACACCGTCACCACTACAGGAATGGGTGTGCCGTTGAACTCGCGCGTCCGCTCGTTGAATTGCGAGACGAATTGGCCGAGATTAATACCGTACTTACCAAGAGACGTACCAACTGGCGGCGCAGGAGTGGCTGAGCCACCCGGCACCTGAAATTTGGCCTGTCCCACGACTTGCTTTGCCATAGGAGAAAATCACTCCGCTAAACTTTGCGAACCAAGCCCACAGTTGAACTTGGCAGGATACTCGTAAAAATCATGCACGGACAAAGCAGCGGTGAACCAACATCACGCTACCTTGGCGGGCCAACCAAAGCTAAATCGCTTCGATCTGCCAATGATCCAGCTCTACAGGTGTACTGCGGCCAAAAATGCTGATGATCACGGTCACGCGACCGTTGGCCTCATCCACTTTCTCGACCTCACCTTCCAGGTTTTGGAAGTAACCTTCTTTGCAACGCACCCGATCGCCACTGCGGAACGGGATGGCTGTCTTTAAGGCCTTCTCACCTTCTTCTTCGTCAGGGCGAACTGACTTGATGATCCGCTCGACATCGTGCGGGTCCATCGGAGTCGGCTTGCCATTGGAGCCGGTGAAGTCACCAACTCCAGGGGTCTCCCTAACCAAGAACCAGGTATCATCATTGATGGCCATGCAAGCCATCAGATAACCTGGGTAGAGCTTCCGCTTGACTACGCGGCGAGTACCATTTCGAGTGAACGTGACGACGTCTTCTGTGGGGATTAAGATTTCCCCGAAAAACGACTCCATGCCAGCCAGCTTAATGCGCTTATTCAACGCATCGCGAATACTGTCTTCGCGATTGAATGCGATCTTGATGATGTACCAATCCATGACGATTGGTCCAACGGTCGCTTCCTTCTTTTCAGCTTCACTCACCTCAGCACCCCCACGCCAGTGTTAGCGACCGCGGAGCATGCCGAGAGGCACCAACCGCTGAATCTCCTGGCTAGGAAGAAATTACAAAAAATGGTTCCGTTTCGCTTGCGTTCGGTCACTTGATACCGATCGCAGTAAAAACAAATTGCCATACCAAATCATAGATGAACAATATCGCAGACAAAAAGAGAATCGTAAAGATCACCACGATGGATGCTCTGACTAATTCTTTTTGCGTCGGCCAAGATACTTTATTCAATTCGGCTTCAACCGAAATTAAAAAATCGGCGAAGCGAGGCCAGTTGACCAAGCGATAGCCAAACCAAATGCCAATCGCACCCAGCCCAACCGCCACCAGGTAGCTAAGCCAACCGCCCAATTGCGGCAGCAGGAACAGCGCGTGGCAGCGCCAGGCCGCGACAGCCACCACCAACCAAATCGACAAGCACGTCACCTGCCGCACCATGCGGCCCTGGTTGCGCTTGTAGACCCCGGCTGCAAATAGTTCCTGCAGCAGCGGCCGATTCGGCAATAAGGAGTCTCCCGAAGCCATTTAACACTCCACCCCGCGCGTCCTTCGCACAATTACAATTCGAACACTCTTGCCAAAACTGGCAATACATCAATACAAATCTAGGTCAACACAAGCAGGGGCGGAGGGACTCGAACCCCCAACTTGCGGTTTTGGAAACCGCTGCTCTGCCAATTGAACTACGCCCCTTCACGTCGAGCCCGTTTGGCGACGCCTTACGCCAGGATCTTGGTTACTACGCCAGAGCCAACCGTCTTGCCACCTTCGCGAATAGCGAAGCGAACGCCGTCGTCCATGGCGATGGCCTTCTGGAGTTCGACTTCCACTCTAACGTTATCGCCAGGCATGCACATTTCGGCGCCAATCAACTTGGCTGAACCGGTTACGTCGGTCGTGCGGAAATAGAACTGAGGGCGATAGCCGCTGAAGAAAGGAGTGTGACGACCCCCTTCGTCCTTGCTCAAGCAATAAATCTCGGCTTCAAACTTCTTGTGTGGAGTGATCGAGCCGGGCTTGGCCAATACCTGCCCACGCTCAATGTCTTCACGCTTCATACCGCGAAGCAGGCAGCCCACGTTTTCGCCAGCTTTGGCTTCCTTCATTTCCTTGCGGAACATTTCCACGCCGGTAACGGTCGTCTTCGTTGGCATGTCCTTGAGCCCGATCAGCTCAACTTCCTCACCCACCTTCACAATACCGCGTTCCACGCGACCCGTCGCGACTGTACCGCGACCTTCGATGCTGAAGACGTCTTCGATCGCCATCAAGAAGGGCTTGTCTTCTTCGCGGATAGGTTGCGGGATGTACGCATCAACTGCTTCCAGCAGTTCGGTGATACACTTGCTGGCCGCAGGGTCGGCTGGGTTGTTGTAAGCGTTCAGAGCGTTGCCGCGGATAATCGGCACGTCGTCGCCTGGGAAGCCGTATTTGGTCAACAGCTCGCGAATTTCCAGCTCGACCAATTCCAGCAGCTCTTCGTCATCTACGAGATCGACCTTGTTGAGGAAGACCACGAGTGCAGGAACGTCCACCTGGCGAGCGAGCAGCACGTGCTCTTTCGTTTGGGGCATCGGTCCGTCAGCGGCACTGACCACCAAAATCGCGCCGTCCATCTGAGCGGCACCAGTGATCATGTTCTTGATAAAGTCGGCGTGCCCTGGGCAGTCGATGTGGGCGTAGTGGCGGTTAGGTGTCTCGTACTCGACGTGCGAAACAGCAATTGTCACTGTCTTGGTCGCGTCACGAACGGTACCGCCCTTGGCGATTTCAGAATAGGGCTTGGCCTTCGCCAGGCCCTTGGCCGCTTGAACAGCCAGCAAAGCGCCGGTGGTGGTTGTTTTGCCATGGTCAATGTGACCGATGGTACCGACATTACAGTGCGGCTTAGTACGTGCAAATACCTCTTTGGCCATTGTAAATTACACCTAACAAACGAAAAAACTTTGTGACTCCGTGAGCAGAGCTCACGCGGACCATGACTCAGACAAAAACGCTTTGCCTTGCGGCGATCGACCCTAGTGCAAACCTGCGAGGCCCCCAACTTGACGCCTGGAAACTCCATTCGTCAAGCAAGAGCTGCTGATGGGACTTGAACCCATGACCTCTTCCTTACCAAGGAAGTGCTCTACCAACTGAGCTACAGCAGCCTCACAAAAGCGGGTGAAGGGAATCGAACCCTCGTATTCAGCTTGGAAGGCTGCTGCTCTACCATTGAGCTACACCCGCCTACATTCGTTGCCACCGGTTTTAACCGGCACAATTCAGCGGACCGTGGAGCCGGCCCGCTACGGCAAGCTTCACCAATGTGACGCTCTGCCCAGCCAAGCTAACTCAACAACCCTACCAGTTTGCCATTCAGACATCAATTCGCCAATGGGAGGTGCAGGATTCGAACCTGCGTAACGCAAGCGTAATGGATTTACAATCCATCCCCTTTAACCACTCGGGCAACCTCCCGGATTCTTCCAATACCGTCTCAATCAGCCCAAGGAGATGCCACTCAGGACATACCAGTGGGGCAAACCATGTTGGCCTTGCTCCACAAATCATCTGACAATTAACCGGTTAATTGTTAGTAATTTCAGGAGCCAGCGGAGGGACTCGAACCCCCGACCGGCTGATTACAAATCAGCAGCTCTACCAGCTGAGCTACGCTGGCCCGACGTTTCCGGGAAACGCAATAGTGTATCGGTGCTCCATCCTGCCGCAAGATGAATTGGTCGTCTTCAAGCAGGTTTTGAGCGTAAATTGTTCGCCGCCACTTATAAAACCAGACAGCCCGACCACCATTAATGTTCAGATCCACTGACTCGCCGCCGGAAATCGCTGGTTTTCGCGGCCGATCACGTCGTTACGGCTGTTTCTCCATGCAGATCACTCGCCGCCGGAAATTCCCGCCTCGTCGGCCGCCGAGTTCCCCGCCATACCTTGATTGTTACCGCGCCGAGTTGTAGCGTAGTCCATGCGTGTTGCTGGGGCTGTTGGCAAGGAAAAGGGGAGTGAGTCTTGATTGAGCGTGTGCTTGAGCCCGAAGTGATGGACGATTCGGAGGAAGCGGACTCCTACGACCGCATGGACCATTCCCAAGTCAACCGCTGCTTCGTTGACGACCTGCTGGCCGCGGGACCGCTAGGCCGAGATGTACTCGATCTTGGGACCGGTACCGCCTTGATCCCCATTGAATTGTGTCAGCGGCAATCAGAATGCCGGGTCATGGCCAGTGACGCCGCCGTCAGCATGCTCGACCTGGCGCGTTATCACATCGCCGTGGCTTCGCTCGAACAAAGAATCCAGCTCCACCACGGAGATTCGAAAGCGTTGGGGTTTGACGACGCCATGTTTGACACGGTGATGTCGAATAGCCTGACTCACCACATTCCAGAACCGAAACAAGTCTTCGCCGAAATGGTGCGAGTATGCAAACCCGGCGGACGCCTGTTCGTCCGCGACTTGTGCCGACCCAACTCACTGGCGGAATTGGAGGCCTTGGTCGCGACCTACGCCAGCCACGAATCCGCCAGTTCCCAGCAGTTGCTTCGCCAATCGCTGCACGCAGCCCTGAGCCTGGATGACGTCCAGAAGTTGTTGCAGCAGTTGGGGGTTGCCCCCGAAACAGTAGTCATGTCCAGCGACCGTCACTGGACATGGTCGATGCAAAAGCCCTAGGATCGCTCGTTCTTTAAATGTCCACTTTCTTTATAAACACACGGCATTATCCGCGGTTTTTAGCAACTGGATTAGCCGCACGGCATTAGCCGCGGTTTTAAGCAGCTGGATTAGCCGCATGGCGTTAGCCGCGGTTTTAAGCAACTGGATTAGCTGCACGGCATTAGCCGCGGTTTTTAGCAACTCGCGCGGGTGCTATTCGGCGGCGAGTTGCATCTGGCGCCACTGTTCGATGTCTGGCACAGAGTCTTCTTCTGTACTGCGTTGTCCGAAGCTTTTCCAAAGGTCGCAACTGGGCGCGGCCAATTCGGCTACGGAATCAATTACACAGTCAGGACGATATGCGAAGTTAGGTTTCTGATTGGACAGAAACCTGGCCGTTGCCATAGCACACGTGAATATGTGCTGTTCGGATACTGAAAATGGTACACTGCGCGTGGCCACGTTTTAGAGCGTGGAGAATGCAATTGGCTTCATTTGCTGGTTTGGGTCTAGAGATCCACGCATATTACAAAACCCATTTTTCAAAACAATGACTCCTGACACCTTTGTTTTTTCCTTCGTCCTCGCCGTCGCCAGTTTGCTCAGTGGCGGTGTCGCAGCTGCCCAAGGGCCTGGGCAGCCACCGGCGGGCTGGTCTTTCGGCTGGGATCTTTTTCAGTTGCTACTGGAGGAGCAAGGGCTGCGAGCGTTGCCTGATTTAGATAAAGCGTTAACGCAGCCCAAGGATTCGGTAGTCGTGATGCTCGGCGCGCCGCCAGCGAATTTTGCCGCGGCCGATTGGAATAATTTGATTCGCTTTGTGACGGAGGGGGGCAGCCTGCTGGTGGCTTCGGAGAGTTCAACCAGAGTAAGCGGCTTCGGGGAGTTTGTAGCCGGGCCAGTCACCACACGTGCTCCGAAGAATCAATACGAGGGCTTCGATGACTGTCTGCAGCTTTCACCCGCGCCGGCGTCTGCGACTTGGTTGGGAGATGTTGGCCCGATCGTCACCAATCGGTCGGGCTGGTTTGTCCCCGATCCAGTTGGCTGGTTAAATTGGGAGGTGGCGATCGGCTTTCCAGTCGATTCGCTCCCGGCGGCTTCGCGACGACAGGCTCTTTTGGCGACGGGACGTCCCGTGGGCAGTGATATTGGGCTGGCGATGGTGTCCGCTGATGCGAGTTTGTTTAGCAATGGCATGTTGTGGCATGGTGAAAACGCGTTGCTTGCAATCCGCGTGAGCGAGTTACTTGGCGAAAACAAACGGCAACTCGTCTTTATGACCAATCGCCAGGTTCAAGGTTCTTACCGCGAGCGTCTACAGCCATTACTGGATGATTCGGCTGTGGAGCGTGTGGTGATCGAGCCCGAGTGGCAGAAGGCCTTGCGGCTGACCAATGCGGTGGTCAAAGAAGTCGCTGGCTCGAATGTTCTCAACGAAGCCTTGCGGCAGAGGCCGCGCGATGTTCCTCCCGCGCGCTATTTTCGCGCTTTGTTATATACGATTGCGACGGCCATGCTGTGCGGACTGGTTTGGTTGCTGGTTACCCAGCGAACCTGGCGAGCCTTCTTTTTTCCGCCGCGGCCGATGCGCGCCAGTTTTGAGTTGCGCGAGCAAGCCAGCGGAGCGAACAGTGATTTCCGCAATGCTGCTGGCTATCTCGCGAGGGAGTTCTGTTATGAATTAACCGATTCTAGCCAATCCGCCGATTGGCAAAAGCACTTGGCGGAACAGTTGGTGAGTGGGCGGAAATCGAATCGCGGTGACTCTCCTGAGTTGACCAAGGTCGTCGATATTGCTTGCCGCGGCCACCAGTCCAAGATGACCGAACAGCAGTTTCAACAGTTTGCCCGCTCACTCGATCAACTTCGGGCCTCTCTGCTTTCACCTAAGAAGGAACCCAAGGCGAATGCCAGTACGCCATCCCCACCGTGAAGACTTGGCGGCGGTCTGACCGTATCATATGGTCTGCCTACAGGCTGCCGCCGGAACTTCCATCGACCGTCTCAATTGAAATTCGCTTAGTGTCATCGCCTGATCTCAACCAGCTTGCTTCGCGCGTTCGTCTGCTTCGTACTAAGACTCAAGAATCGGTGAGTCAAGTTGTGGTGGGGTTAGACGCGATTACCGATCAATTGCTCATGGCCCTCATCGCTGGCGGTCACGTCTTGCTCGAGGGGGTTCCGGGCACTGCCAAAACAACTCTGTGCCGAACTTTTTCGACAGTGCTAGGAATTCATTTTGAGCGGATTCAGTTCACGCCCGATTTGCTTCCCTCGGATGTGACGGGTACGCAAGTGTTGGATCGGCAGACCAGCGAATTTGTGATGCGCACCGGGCCGGTCTTCTGCCAGCTTCTATTGGCCGATGAACTCAACCGCGCACCAGCTCGAACTCAATCCTCATTACTGGAAGCCATGCAGGAGCACCAAGTCACGATCGAGGGTAAAACGTTGCCACTGCCGGAACCTTTTATGGTCTTGGCCACGCAGAATCCGATCGAACAGGAGGGGGTCTATCGATTGCCCGAAGCCCAACTCGATCGTTTTCTTTTTCGCGTGCATGTCGGCTATCCCGAGCGTGAACAAGAAATTGAAATGTTGGAGCTGCACAGTCGTCCCATTGTCAAACTGAAGGCGGTCAGTGATGCGCAAGAAATCATCAGCATTCAGCAGCAACTCGAAGCGGTCTACTGCACCCCCGAGTTGAAAGGCTACATCATCGATCTGGTGCGCCATAGTCGCCGACACCCCGATCTCATCCTTGGCGCGAGCCCGCGGGCAGCCATCAACTTGATGAAAGCGGGGCGGGCTCACGCCTTGCTGCAGGGGCGTGCCTTCATCACCCACGAAGATATTCAAGCGATTGCCATGGCCGTTCTCGGACATCGTCTGATTTTGCGTCCCGAGTCCGAAATGGACGGCAAGACAGTTGGCGATGTGATCCAACAACTCATTCAAGCGGTGCCGGTTCTGAAGGACGCTCCATGACCCATCGCGCCCGCTGGCTAATCCTGTTTGCGGTTGCCGGATTGATTGCCGGTGTGTTGCGGGAGCAGGTCGTGTTAGCGTTGCTGTCGCTCTCCGCGTTCCTCTGGGTAGTGATCGAGTGGTTGCGTTTTCAAGCTCGCTTGCGGTTCGAAATTCCACACTTAAGTTTCGAACGGCGAGTGAATGATCGTACCGACACAAGCGGTTCGCTGTGGGTGGGCCGTACCGTACATATTCAGATCCAGTTGTATGCTCAGCCGCGCACGCTCGTGCAACAGCCAGCGGAGAAATCGCCGAACCCCCGTGGTTTGGTCTTCACGGGGCGCCGGATGGCTGCGCTGTGGGGAGCCAATTTAAGAATTTCACCGGTAGTTCATCTACGCGATGTTGTGCCTGAGATTCTTGAGGTGAGTGATTCTACCGCGGTTCTAAGCAACGAACCGCTGAGTGAGTTGCCTAGCCGAGCATCGAAGCCTTGGGCACCACAAGCGGCACCTCAATTAGTCAGGTGGTTACTGAAGCTGGTGGCGCCCCTGGCACGGCCCCGCGGGCGGAAAACGAAGCCGCGCAGGTACGCCAATGAGTGGACGCTGGACACGCTCTGCAGCGCCGGAGCGTTTCGCTATGAAGTCATTCCGCGTGCCGCAGGCGCAGCGACGCTTCCCGGATTGCGGCTGATCATCGAAGATCAATGCGCTTTTTTTCAGTCGCATCGCTTTGTGCCGCTCCAGCAAACGTTTCGCATTCTCCCTGATTATTTTCAAGCGGGTGAAGTGCGGCCAACTGTCAAGCGTCACAATTCACTGCCGCAGCATGGAATCCATCGCTTGCAACGTGAAGGCGCCGGATCCGAGTTGCTTGAGCTCCGCGAATACGTGCCGGGAGATCCGCCAAAATCGATTGCGTGGAAGGTCTCAGCGCGACGTAATCAATTGATGACTCGCAAGTATGAGTCCGAAGTTCCCGTGCGAGTGCATTTGTTTATCGATGGTTCCTTGTCGACGCGGAGCGGCGGTTACGGGCGACGTTTGCTAGATCAAATTAACTACGTTGCGGCCAGTGTTGCCAAAGCGGCGACGGCTTCGGGAGATCCCGTGGGGGGGATGTTGGTGGATGACCAAGGCGTGCGGCAACTAACATGGATGACGGGTGACCGCGGCTTCATGCAATGGCTCAAAGCCTTGGCCGATTTTGCACATGCAGCCCCTCCCATTGCCACTGCGATCTCGCCTTACATGTTGCGACGTGCGTTGAGCGTCTGTCAGGAGCGTTATCCAGAATTGCTCGATCGTCGCTACCATCCGCTGCCGTTCCTTTTTCGATCCGCTGCGCGCGATCGATTTCGCGTGGCCAATGTCCTGGCGGAGTTGCATGATTTATCCCCTGCGGATCAAGTTGCCTGTTATTACGACGACACGTTAATGGCTGGTCATTTGCAAAAGTTGCTGTTTAGTGCCGGGTTGCCGTGGATGGCTCCGCTCTTCTCCGCAGCGGTAGACCCGGCGGTGTCGGGAGCGCGGAGCATGCGATTGCTGGGGGATGCCATGTCGCGCGCCATCGCGCATGCCCGCGATAACGAGGTCTTTGTCGTGCTGGCGGATCCGTTGAGCTGTGCGCCAAATTTGTCTCACTTGCTGCGTGTCATTAAGTTAGCCTTGGCGAAGCATCATCGCGTAGCCATGATCTGTCCAAGCTCCACCTTCGCCCGGCCTCAAACTGAAATTATTCGTCCGCAGTCGCGGGAACTTGCGGATCTTTTGCTGGCAGCGGAGCAAGTGCGACTGCGCGATGTCGCGCAGTACTTAAAACGCGAATTGGTGCGTTTAGGAGTGGCGGTCTCGTTTTCCGGTGAGCAGTCGGCAATTCGGCTAGTGCTCGCGGAGATCGCTTTGGCACGTGATGGCAGAACGCAAGGGCGAGGAGTCCGCGCGTGAACCAATCAACTGTCTCTAGCGTCAGCGAAGTCGAGCGACTGGAATCTAGCCACGCAGCCCGCCCTGGCATGGAACATTCGGAAACTTGGCAAGCATTGAACCTGTTGGGGTCGATGATTCAGTGGCTGATCATGGCCCTGATGCTCGACATCTTATTGTTTGCCGGCTCACCAATACGGCTCAGTGTGCAGCTAATAATTGTCGCGGTGGTGCTCTTCGTCGCCGCGCGATGGAGTGGCTCAGTGGTGTTGGTGGCGATGCAACTCAGCCTGTTTTTCCGTGAGCCGGCGGACGATCAGATGATCGCCGGTTGGGGTGCATTATTATATTGTACGATCGCGCTGGCGTTGATCGCTGTCATCAGCCAAGCTCAGAGCATGCGACAGCGCGTTAACGGCTGGTTTGCCAATCAAATGTTTGAGTTGCTAGTTCCCGGCGGTTTGCGAGCGCCGGCGGCGGAACTCTCCTACCCGCCTGCGACTGCTTCGAGTTCCGCGACGAATGAACGAGTCTTTCAGCTGGTGCCTTGGCTGGCGCTGCTGGCAGCGGTACTCGTGGCGTCGCTGGTCATGCGACGGTTGCCCATCACTTCCGGCCTGCGCGAGCAGTGGCTGCAATATTCAATTGCGATCGATTATGTGCTCTGGCCCGGTGCCTCGATCATTGTCGTCGCTGTTGCTTTGCTGGTTTTCGTGAGGGAGTCGGGTTGGCGGCAAATGACCAATTCGCAAGCTCAACTTTTTCTCAGGTGCAGTTTTGTGCTTGATCATTTTCATGATTTGAGGTTGATCGCGTTGAGGCGGTTAAAGAAGCGTAGGGGGGGCTGATGTTTTGGATTCGTGAGATTGCCGGTTGGTGTCTGGTGCTGTTCGCATTGTATCTATTGCGCACTGCGCTGGTGTTCCTAATGGATCTGAATACACCGCGGATTGTTGAGGGAGCGGTGTTATCCTTTGCGGGCTTGGGCGTGTTGCGTGGAGGGATCCTGCTGGTGCGCATTTCGACCGCCGCCCGCATCTGTCAACTTGATCGCCGGTAGTGTCTGGTTGGTTATTTCGGGTAGGATACTCTGCGTGATTTGAAAGCGATACGCGATGCACTAGCGAGAACCCACTCATGATTTCACTATCCTTAAATCGACGACGTATGTTGCAGGCGGCCGGATGCATGCTGGCCGCTGGGGGCGCGACTCAGACTTCGGCTGGCGACGCGGCTCGAAATCTCCAAAGCTGCGAAGGATCACGGGATCGGCGGAGCCAGTTCCGGTGCAATTGCAGGTTTCACAGTGGCCTGGGAGCGCCCCGACCAGTTTCACAAAGTGCCGAGTATCGTCGGTAGCTTTACGAACATTCGCGGGGGCCATGCATATGCCGATAAAGTGCGTGAAGCCGACAAGAAACAGATTCGCGTCTTTTTTCAGGATGGTCGCAACGATAACCGCGGCCAGCGGCGCGGCGGTGAATACGATGAGAAGTGGGACTGGTTTCATCAAAACGTGCGACTGGTCGAAGCCATGACAGAGAAGGGCTATGACATTAACTACTGTTGGGGTATCGGCCTGCACGGTACCAAACAAGGCGGCGCGATGTTGCCCGAGATGATGCGTTGGCTGTGGCGCGACCACGGGACTTCCACGGATCCCAACAACAAGTCGGAGCGCGCGTTTAACCTGCCCGCAGATTAGTGCCCGAAGATTAGTGCCAGTTACACGATCAGCATGCAGTCACCATAGCTATAAAAGCGATAGCGTTCTTCGATGGCTTCGCGATAGGCACGTAGAATTAGATCGCGACTAGCAAAGGCCGACACCAGCATCAGCAGCGTGCTTTTCGGTAGATGGAAATTGGTCATCAAACCATCGAGGCTACGAAACTGAAAGGGTGGGTGAATGAAGATGCTGGTCTCGCCGCTCCAAGCCGATAAAATTTCTTCGGAGTTCGCCTGTTGCGCTGCGGATTCGAGAACGCGGGCGCTGGTGGTGCCGACGGCTATAACGCGTCCTCCCTGGGCCCGCGCTTGCTTGATCTTGGCGACAGCGGTGTCGGACAGTTCGCACCACTCGGAATGCATTTTATGCTCGCTCAGCTGCTCCACGGAAACGGGGCGAAAGGTACCGATGCCAACGTGTAACGTGACGCCAGCAGTGCCCACGCCGCGACGTTGCAGGTGCCGAATCAGATCGGTGGAGAAATGTAAGCCTGCGGTGGGCGCTGCCACAGAACCGGGTGTCTTGGCGTAGACGGTCTGATAGGCAGCGACATCTTCGTCGACCATTTGCCCGTCGCGAATGTAGGGTGGCAGCGGCACGCGGCCAAAGCGATCCAGGAATTCGTCGAGCGACGTGTGCTCGAGGGGACGCACTGCCAAGTGGCCTTCTTCCAGATGCGCCACGACCTGCAATTGTTCACTCTCGCGCCCATCTTGATCGCGTAGTGTTATCGTCTCGCCATTGGTCAGATAGCCGCGCGTCTTGCTCAAAATTTCCCAGACGTTGTCGGGGCCGCTCCGCAAGTATAGGCCTTCCCAGCGACCTCGCGTACTGGTGCGATTGCCAACCAAACGTGCCGCCAGAACTTTCGAATTGTTCATAACTAGCATATCGCCAGCCACCAACAAATCTGGCAGGTCGCGGACATAATGATGGGAAATAATCTGCGACTGCCGATCGATCAGCAGCAGCCGTGCGTCGATGCGATGTTCGAGCGGGTGTTGGGCGATCAATTCACGAGGAAGTTCGTAATCGTAGGCTGCCACGTTATTGGGGTCAAAATCCGTATCGTTCATTCCAGGCTCCTTAGATACAAGAATAACGACTGAATTAATTGTTGTCGCGGGCACTTGAGCTGAAATGCCCTGCCTGAAATGCCCGCCCCATCATGCCGAGTAATACTAGCAAGGCTAGAATACGGTAGCTGGTGCGTTGCCTATGCTCTGACTGAAAACGATAAATTTGCTACTACGCAACGCCCTCTCATTCGTAACCGCTCGAGGCCGGATGCGGGAGCCAGTTTGACATTTTTCGCAAGCTCAAAGCGTATGCCATTCATGAATCCCAATTCTCGCGACGGCCACTCAACCCCGATGCGCATCGCGTTGGTAATCACCGAATTGGATCCTGGCGGCGCTGAAAAATGCTTGGTTCAGTTGGCGGCTTATTTGAAACATCATGGTCATGCCGTGAAGGTCTTCGCGCTCGGAACAAAACCTCAGCGCGATCGTGCAACCTTGCTCCAGCAACTCGAGACGCTAGATGTTGACACCGAATTTGGAAACGCGACATCGATTTGGTCTCTACCACGGACACGACGTTGGCTGCGGCTCCGCCTCTGCAATTTTGCTCCGCAGATTGTCCAGTCCATGTTGTTTCACGGAAACTTATTGGCAGTACTCTCGGCCGACTTGAAAAAGTCACTTGTCATTGGTGGAGTCCGCGTTCGCCCGCCCGAACGTGGTCGCTGGTGGCTACATCGTTGGGCCGCCAAACGCATGCGAAAGCTTGTCTGCGTTAGCGACGATGTGCTGCGACATTGCCAAGAGAGGGAAAGGATTCCCAGAGGGAAATTGCTGGTCATTCCCAACGGAGTTGAACTTGCAGACATCGATCGACAAGTACAGTCCGCTCTGAGCCTGCGTTGGAGCGAGTTGGGTGTGCCGACGTCGGCCCGAGTCTTGCTTTTTGCTGGCAGACTTCACGTTCAGAAGGGGATCGACAAGCTTGTCGACCATGCCGATCGCTTGTTGGATGAGCTTCCCGAGCACCATTTAGTGTTGCTAGGAGCAGGACCGCTCGAGCAAAAATTGCAGGCAGCGGCCAAGAAACTTAAGCATGCCAACCGAGTGCATTTTGCAGGCTGGCAACCCAACCCAATCCAGTGGATTAGTCGCGCAGAGCAACTGCTATTGCCCGCTGTTTATGAAGGGATGCCCAATGTGGTGCTCGAAGCGATGGCCACGCGACGCCCTATCGTGGCCTTTGATATCGACGGTGTGGGGCAGGCACTAGGGGATTGCCAGAGTTCCATCAATCAGCGGCAAATCGCAGTCCCGGGCGACTTTAACAGCTTCATTGGCTTGGTACAAAATTTGGCTTGCAACGCCAACGACCGCTTGGAATGCGGTGCCTACAACCGCGCCCGCATCGAAGAGAATTTCTTACTAACCAAGCAGCTTGACTTATACGAACAACTGTACCAGAGTGAGCTGCAGCGTCGGCGTTAGGCCCAACGCGTGTTCGGTTTGGGTCGAGCAGCCGCGGGCATTGCAGAGCTATAAACACAGGAAGCGGATTCACATAGCTTCGCGGGTCCAGCGGCTTGTTAGCTCGTGGGCTTCGCGAACAAGTGGGTGATGCGGAGATGGGCATCGTGATGGACTGTAGCCACCCGTTCGCTGGCTGCGTGCCAATCCATGTCGCGTGCCAGCGCGGGAAGCTTGAAGCGATGTACGTCCTTTTCGGCTTCCGCGGTAAAGAACAGTAAGAAACCACCGGTGCTACCTCCGCACACGGCCATCACGGTGGCATCCGGCAAGCACACCACACGCCATACCACGCCACCGGGAATGCCGTCGCACACATGACTCTTCAGGAGCTGCGCGTCGGCAAAGTTAAAGCGTAATACCAGCGGTTCGTGGACTGCACCTAGTGGGTTAGTGGCCTTGTGCAGACCACCTGCCAACAACTGAGTGCCGTCGGGGGACAACGCCAAGCTACGGACGCCGCCGAAATCCACGCGCTGTCCACCTTCATAAGTGTGCAACGGTTTAGCATCAAATGTCCGGACGATTTGCTGGCTAGCGATATTCCACAGGTGAACTTTGCCCGCCAAGTCACCAGCGATCAAATGTTGTCCATCGGGGTGATAAAGTAGGCTGTAAATGTGTTTTTCATGGCCGCCCCACTCGGCGACCTTTTCGCCGGTGTGCAAATCCCAGAGGCGAATGATCAAATCGTTCCCGGCAGAGGCGACTTGCTTGCCGTCCGGACTGATCTCGATCGCCCGAACCCAGCCACGATGCGCGTCGACAACGCGGGTCGGCAGCGGCTCCGCGGCTCCTATTGGCCACCAAATCAACCGTCCGTCGCATCCACCCGAGATCATTTGTTGACCATCCAGAGAATACTGCACCGCGTGCACCCAGCTCGCGTGGGCTTTGAGCACCACTTTGTCGCCGTTGGCGAGGTCCCAACGCTGCAGCGTGGAGTCCTCGGCGGTCGTGATCGCTTGCTTGCCATCGGGAGAGAATCGGCACGCCAGCAGCGGGCGCTCGTAGGCCCAGTCTTGCGCGAGATACGCTTGTTTGAAGTCCATCAGGATCACTTTGGGCAGGTGGGATTGGCCGGCGGGGGAAGGCAACTCAGTTGTTCATCATACTCAACTAAGTTCCAGTTTCGCACTTTTTGGAGTGCGGTGATTCATCACCGCTTTGGCTTTTCCTCAACGTGCAGAACCGCTTGGCTGTTTTCGCTCTGGGTCGCGACCGCTGGGGTGTCACAAAATTCGCACACCGGTGCTGCACATGCTTGAAAGCGAAAGCTGCGACAAGTCGCCGCAGTCCAAAAAGTCGCCGCAGTCCAAAAAACTGCGAAACTGGAATTTAGTGTGTGCGGAGGCTACAGTGAAAAACGCGCGCCTCATATCCCTGGCCGACTCATGCAGCTCGCGTTTCCGGAGAGACCCGCAGACGTAGGCTGACATGGCTGAATCAGGTCGGGGCGCGGGATCCGCCAACATCAAACGCCAGCGATCTCGGAGATTTCCACGCGGGTGTACTTCTGGCGATGGCCGGTTCGACGCTTCGAATTTTTGCGACGACGGAACTTTTGAATGTAAAGCTTTTCCCCTTTTTCCATTCCGATTACTTTAGCGGTTACTTTAGCACCACTAACGGAGGGGTTTCCCAGTTTAAGTTCACCATCGCCACCGATAGCGAGCACCTGAGCGAACTCGAGGGTGTCTCCCGAGGCGGAATCGACACGGTAATCAATGTCTAGCTGCTGTCCGGGTTGAACTTTATATTGGCGGCCGCCGTCAACAATGATCGCGTACATGTTATTGCGTCTAATCGGAGGAGGGAGTTCTGGAAATTGGGTAACGCAAAAGTTTAGCAACTGGGCTGCCGATCGTCGAGGCCCAATTCAATCGATTTTGGGCTGTGCAAATCGCCCAGTTTGTTGGTCGAGCGGGCGGGTGGTGGGGTGGTGGCCAGCGTGCCTGCTCGCTGTTAGGTCTTCGGCTGTTCGCCGACCACTAATTGATCGCCGACCGCTAAGTTGCTGCGGACCACTTCGGTGAAGCGACTGTCGGAAATGCCGATGATGACCTCCCGCGCTCGCAGCAATTCTCCCTCCAGCACCCACACGTGTCGTCGCATTCTATTGCGGCTTAGTTCCGCACGTTCGCTGGCAGACTGGTTCACTTGGGCCTGCTGGGTTCCGTCGTCGCTGCCGTCCTGAGCAACTCCATCCAAGACTGGATGGTCGTCGGGGTGAACACGTTTGCGGTCCGGAGGATAGAAACGCAACGCAGAGTTCGGGATTTTCAAAATGTCCCGTCGATCTTCGATTTGAAAGGAAAGGTTCGCAGTCATGCCGGGAAGTAGTTTGAGGGCAGAATTGGGAGTCTGAACGATCACGGGGTAGGTGACCACATTCTGTTTTTCGGTGCTACTGAGACGCACTTCGTAGATCGTTCCGTTATCGAATACCTCGTCCGGATACGCATCAACAGTGAATCGCACCAGTTGTTTAGATTGCTGCGCCTGTCGAATCAGACCAATATCCGCTTCGTCAACCGACGCGTAAATATGCATCTGGTCCTCCATATTGGGGGCCACTACAAACACTTCGGGCGTTTGAAATTGCGAAGCCAGGGTTTGCCCTACGTCGACTTTACGGTCGATCACCGTTCCATCCACAGGCGAGCGGATCTCTGTGTAAGCCAAATTGCCCTCGGAATTATCCAGATTCGCCTGCGCTTGTTCGACCGTCGTCTCGGCCACACGTAGGTCGGCAGCGGCAGACAATCGCGAGAACTTGAGTTGATCGACCTCGGTTTCCGAGATGATATTTTGGTTGATCTTTAGCAGCTTGAGCGCTCGAAGTTCATCATTTTCGGCCTGACGCAATCGCGCTTGGGCGCGTTCGACTTCAGCCCGGCGGGAATCGAGCAAGGCTTTGTCGCGGAGCACGAACGATTCGTAGATCCGTGGATCGATGCGGGCCAAGAGCTGGTCTTTTTCAATCTTGTCATTGAAGTCCACCAAGATTTCGGAGACCGGACCGCTGGCGAAAGAACCAATTCTCACTCGCTGTGTTGGTTCGACCGTTCCGGTGGCATTGACGTTAAGCACGATGTCGCCGCGGACCACTTGATTAAAGCGATATTTGGGGCGGTTTCGTTCCTTGAGGTAGGCACTGGCCGGGAAATAAATAGCCGCGCCAAGTCCGCCCAGGATTGCCAAAAAAACGAGTGTCCGTAGAAAAATTCGCATAGAACCCCGAAAAGAGTGAGCGGGCAAGCTGTTCGCGTGTTGATGGCGGGAAAACTGAAACCACAAGCTGGCCCCACTCATGCTCGTTCATCGAACGCTATCGTAATCGATAGAGGCCATCCGAGTTGCGCAGCGCAGGCTAAATAGTGTTCGAATTTAACCGGGAAATATTCGCTCCGCCGCAAAAATTTGCGTGTCTTACCAGCATTGGCGTAGCTGACCCGCTCGTCATCTCTTTACGTTAGGAGTGTTCCGTAGGACAATTCCGCGGGTCTCCAATTGCTAATCTCTTACGGGTCTTGATCATGAACGCTCCGAAGCCTGCGCAACTCATGCTGGTCGATGCCTTCGCCAAGCACCCCTTTAGCGGCAATCCGGCGGCGGTAGTTTGGCTTCCGTCAGCCATGCCTTCCGACACGTCTTTGCAGCGATTTGCCGCGGAAATGAATCAATCGGAAACCGCGTTTGTAGCACCTGCTGGCCAGCAGTTCCGGCTGCGCTGGTTTTCGCCACTCGTAGAAGTCGAACTGTGCGGGCACGCTACTTTGGCCGCTGCTCACGCGCTGATGGAATGGGGCTACTCAAAACGCCAGCTGATGTGTTTCGAAACTCGCAGTGGCGAACTCACCGCGGAACCTTTGGCTGATGGCGCCATCCAACTAAACTTTCCGATCGACAAGCCATCTGCAATTACTGCGCCCCCTGAACTTTTAGCG
>JBBQRC010000001.1:0-39288 GCA_038215215.1 Pirellulales bacterium | reverse complement strand
GGCTGAGAATGGCCAGTCGGCTACGATCTTCATTCCCCAACGAAAGACTGGAGGACTCATCCCGAATTCCGGGTTGCAGTGCAGCGATAATTTCGCGCGAACGACTAAGGTCAAAGTCACTGTAATGATTGCCTTCGATAGCGATGTAATAGATGTCGCGCCAAACTCGCGCTCGCGTAACCTCCAGGGCCAGAGATTGACCACCAATGGCCACGGGCGCGGCGTCGAGCGGATTTGTCTCGCTCCAATGTGGCCGCAGCGCCGCTTGGCTACGAACGCTGTCGAGCTCGTAGGCTGCTGGACTCTCGAATGCGATCACTTTGCCATTAACCCACACTACGATCTGGTCATCAAAGTTGGCAATTTGTAGGTGGTACTTTCCAGGCCCGCGAAGCGGAGTTTGACCCTTCAACTGAGCCACCTTGCCCTCGAAAATTGGTATCGCCACCCCGGCGTCCAACGCTTGCAGGGTTGCCTGGCCAGTCGCGACATCAATTTCACAGTGAAACTCGATACCGTTTTCGACCACCAGCAGATTCAAATTTCCAGTGTCCCCCTTCACCTGCACATCAAACTCGCCGATAAGATCGCCAACCCAATGCTCACCATCATTTAGCGGTTGCGAAGAGGATAGTGGTACCCAGGGGTTGTCCGCCCACATTTGCACTGGCAGGAGTGTATCGTAGGCCCGCGTCTCACCTTTAATGCTGTCCTTTAATGCTCTCTTCTCTTTATAGACCTCGTTACGGTAGGTCGAAACGGCAGTGTTGTATGCCTGGAAATCGGTGACCAAGCGGCTACTGAGCGGATCGATTTCCGGCAAACTTGCGTTCGCCTGAAATTCATCCCACTCCGTCTCCGTCAGGAATTTGTGGTAATAGCGAAGCCAAGTGGTGGAATCGCTTGGCGATAGCGTAGCAGACCAGCTCGTCGGCTCCTGCTGAACTTGCCAACTGCTTGGCGTGGTCGACTCGGCGGAACCTTCAGACCATGGCTGCCATAAACTGGGCCAACCCGCGTCCACAATTTGCTGGGGCTGAAACTGGGTGTCCGAGACGATCTGGCGCATAGCGTTGATCTTGTGGGGCGGTTTGCGGGCGATTGTCCAGGCCTCAGAATCTCCGGATTGGACAAAGACATCCCCACCCTTGATGCGTAACTTTTCGCCGGGCAACCCCACCAGTCGCTTGATGTAGTTCATCCTCGCACTTTGCGGGAATTTGAAGACAATGACGTCCCAACGTGTCGGATTATGCAGCACATAGTCGAATTTGCTGACCAAAATTCGGTCACCCGAAAAGGTTGCATGATTCGCATTGTTCCTGAAATCAAACTTGTTCAATCCGCGGCAATTGGCGCAGGTACCCGCCACGACCGTGCTTTCAGTGCGTCTGCCAGTGTCCGATTCAAACTCGTTGCTCGCCCCAATCTGGAACTCGCGACCACAGTGTTCGCAGACGATATCCTTGTGCGCCCCCATCAACGTCGGTGCCATCGAACCAGTTGGGATCACAAACGCTTCGGCCACAAACGCGCGGAACAGGAAGGCGAGTATAAAGGCCACCACAATCGACTCGACCGTCTCGCGAGCACTCTGAAAATGGTCCGTATGCAACTCCTGTGTAGCAGGCGTTTTCGACTTTTTTAACGCAATCGAGGGATTAGGCGGCATCAGTTGGCTCGGAGATGGGTGGTGTTGTGGTTTGCAAGTTCGCTGTGTTCAAAGCTGGCGAGTACTGTTCAAAGCTGGCGAGTTCTGTTCAAAGCTGGCGAGGTCGCTCTAATTGACGGTTGGATAAATCGTGTAACTCTCCCCACCTGCGGGAAGCGTCGAGCATAAAACGAGCGGAGAAGGGCACTCCGCAGTGACCGCTGTCAGGGCCAAAAGGCAAGCCGAATCGCTTCACTGCGGGCGTCTGAGTATAACAACCGCGGACGACTGTAAGAATGCGGACTTTGGCGGTCAGCCATCTATTCGGCCGCTGATCGCCGATCTTGGCTCACCGTAAAGCTATCAATATGAGCCGCAAGCAGCGGCAAAATGGTGATTCCGGAGGTACGTTTCTGCTGTGGCGCCGGTCGGGGCGGAATTGCCGTTCACACAGTGAATCGATTGCCGGCACGCTAAGTTGCGGTTCGCGGAATGGATCGACTACTGATTTGCCAGCACCTCGTGGGCAGCGGCGATGGTCTCGTCGATGTGCTCCGGTAGGTGAGTCCGTGAGAAGAATAAGGCTTCAAACTGACTGCACGGCATGTAGATTCCGCGGTCGATCAAGCCCCAGAAGTAGGCGGCAAACATGCTCCGATCGCACGTGTTTGCCTCCGGCCAACTGTAAACTGGCTGCGCGCAGAAGAAGAGTGTCATCATGCTGCCGACACGCTGCATCTGGTGCGGAATACCGGCCAACTCAGCCGCCCGACTCAGTCCTGCCGCCAACCGCGCTCCCTGCTCATCAAGATACGCATACGGTGGATCATCGCGCAGGATCCGCAAGGTCGCTGCTCCGGCCGCTGTGGCCAGGGGATTTCCGCTCAAGGTTCCCGCCTGAAACACCTTACCTGCCGGGAGAACTTGATCCATCAAGTCAGCTCGGCCACCGTAGGCACCCAAAGGCAAGCCACCCCCGACAATCTTACCCAGTGTGGTCAGGTCAGGGGTGATGCCATAGAGTTCCTGTGCACCGCCGTAGGCAACGCGAAAGCCCGTCATGACCTCGTCAAAAATGAGCACACTGCCATGCTCCGTGCAGAGTCGCCGGGCGGCTTCCAGAAATCCGGGACGCGGTGGCACGCACCCCATATTACCCACCACCGGCTCCAGAATGAGACACGCTATCTTCGGGCCATGCTCTGCGAAAGTCCGCTCCATTTGCTCGATGTCGTTGTATTCCAGCACCAGCGTATCGCGCGACGTGCCCTTCGTGACCCCCGGCGAATCGGGCACCCCCAACGTCGCAGCCGCGCTTCCGGCCGACACTAGCAAGCTGTCGACATGGCCATGGTAATTGCCCGAGAACTTGATGACTTGATCGCGCCCTGTGGCTCCGCGCGCCAAACGAATCGCGCTCATCGTCGCCTCTGTGCCACTATTGACCAACCGCACCCGCTCGACCGACGGCACCGCTTCAATAATCAGCTCAGCGAGAATCGACTCCGCTTCGGTGGGTGCGCCAAAGCTAGTCCCACGTTCGGCAGCCTGCTGAATCGCTTCAATCACCTGCGGAGCTGCGTGCCCCAGAATCATTGGACCCCACGAACCGATGTAGTCCAGGTAGCGATGGCTGTCGATATCGTGCAGATACGGACCACTGGCACGTGCGATGAACAGCGGATGACCACCCACGGAATTGAACGCCCGCGCTGGGCTATTCACTCCGCCAGGCATCAACGTCCGCGCCCGTTTGAAGGCAGCTTCAGAGCGTTGATGATTCTTAATACGACTCATAGGTTGGAAATCTAACGACACGTGGGAACTCCGCGATATTCTGTTGCAAGGCCGTGTTATTTTTGACCGTCTTCAGCGGCGGTAGGTAACATGAACGGAACACCTAAATCATCCCCATTTGCTTTAAATCCGCCACCGTCGACATCCAGAAAAATAGGATTTGCGACCGCAGTGGGAACCGTTTTTCCCCGTTCAATCCCCATGACTGGCCCCAGCGTCAGTCCTTCTCCGGTCGTGGCCACAATAACATGCGTATCCGTAGCGAACTTTGGCAGTGCGATTTCCCCTTCAAAACGGACCGTCTGGTCGCTGAATCGTTCAGGGTGCGATTTGCGAGTGAAGTTCATCTCCGGCAGCGGCTTGCCATTCGCAAACACTTGCACGCGATTGATATCAAACCAATTAGGGCACTGGACCCGCACCCATAACTTCGCATCGGCCCCACGCAAATCGACATCTTCACCGCTGACGTAGTATTCCGCTTGCCCCTCGCGTTGCAATCGTATTTGGGCTTCGAGAAACGGACCGGTCGTCATGATCATGTGGCCGTGTTCGGCCGAGTGGATCATTTCGTCCACGCTAATTTTTGCGGGGTCGTCGGTGCTGCACTCCATATAATTTCGTAGCCAACCCGAACCGTGAAAATTGTAATGTGCATCCGTGTTGACCACTCCAGGGAGGCGATAGCCAAGATTCAACAACTGCAGCCAATAAAAAATAGGATTGGATTTCTTATCCGCTGCGAGCATATTGGCGGCTGGTGGCGTAAAAATACCTTCGGGTGGATGCACTTCGATCACATCCATCCAGCCCAACATGCCGCGAAAGCCACCGTCCGCCTGGTTGTCCAAATCGCGATCTCCCAAGATCTGAGGAATGTTGGGGTGGTTCGTTTGAACAACTTTCGCACTGGCCAAATCCCACAGCGCCAATCGCTCAAGCTGTTTCACCGGGTCTGCGTCCGTAACCGGACCGCCGCCATCCTGCTGATGTTCATGGCGGTGTAGCGGAAAAGCATTTTGGTGGTTGATCGGTAGCGGTGATCCCGTCAGCTCCATGCCGGTGCATGTGGCCATCGCCGCGGTAGCTTTCAGGAACTGTAGGTCGTCCGCATAAGTGTCGATGCGATTGTGTTCGGTGCACGGAGCGAATTCGATATGCTCAGCCAACAAGTTGAGCACTCGACCCAGTTGATGCGAAACATTGTCGCCCGAAGGACTACTGTGGCTGTGAAAATCGGAGCTGATCCAGCCCGCCGTGTTCACCGTCCGCTTGATCGACGACTTCAGTAACACCAATTGCCCCGGGCCAACTTCGATGTCCTGCATGTCCGCATCGTACTCAGGTCCATGACTGATGATTGCCTGATACTTGCCTGGATTGATCGCCTGCTCGAACTTGCCTAGTGGGCAATAAACCACGTTCTTGATCGCATCGATGCCGGCATCCGGTCCAAAGTCGGGCAGCTCCGCTCCCGTTAAGGGTACGAACTGAACTTTGGCCGCGATGGGCGCGCCATCACCGTCCGTAATGGTCGCTCTGACACGGCTGGCCACCGCCAAGCTCAGCGACTGCGCCAAGGGCGTCTCACCCACTTCTAGAGCATGCTCTCGGACCGGACGACCGATCGATAGGACCTTAATTTGGTATTTACCTGGGAGCAGTTCTGTGCGTACCAGCCCCTCTAAATTCGAATCGATGGTGCCCAACGACTTGTTCCCCTGCATGACTTCAACCCGCGCATGTTGCACGTTACCATGCGGTGATTCTAACTTGAGTTGTACCTGAGTCGTCGATGACTTAGCGGCCTGCGCTGCGGCCCAACTGCGCACACCAGGTAGCCCTTGGGAACAGCAGATCTTGCCACCCCAGCTTCGTTTGTCCCCCGTTGCAATTACCGGTTCGGCTGAATCTGCTAATTTCAGCACGAGTGTGCGTTTATCCGACGAGCGCTCATAAACGCCCTTGTCGGGCAGGAAACCATAACACTGCCCGAAATAGGCATCTTCAGCGTAGAACAAACGTTGGTCATCCTCACTGCCAAAGCGGAAAATGGCACCGTCACATCGCAGCGAGTCGGACGCCACGATCGACTGGGCTTGTTGAGCTTCGCTGGCTATTTCTACTTGATAGTCAAGCCAATCCTCATTATCCCGCAAGGTGTACGTGACGCGCGCTGTCGACTGATTATCTACGATCGGTTTGCCAGTCACACTGAAGCTAATCGCCTTGCCCCTGACCACTAAGCCTGGTTTGACATCCACCGCTTGTTGATCGGCGGTCACCACCAGCGAGTCGGCGTTATCGAACAGGTAACGACCAGCTCCTGGATAAAAGCAACTCAGTTGATCGCTGGCACCACTTCGCCGCGTCATGTCGATAATCATGCCACCGACACCACGCACGGTCATATTTGCATTGCGTCCGGCCAATGGCTGGGCAATGACAATTGTCACGCGATCATTGCGCAGCACCCAGTCGCCATAAATCGCGTCGACTTCTTTCCCCGCCGGCACAAGTTTTTCGAAATTCTTCCCGGTCAGTTGCTCCAGTTCAGCGGCATAAGTTGGGAAGCAATGAATCGTTCCATCAAAGAAGATGATTGCAAGGAATAACCCAAAAGTGCGGAGACTGGTCGACATGTGCGATTCCCACAGGAGGCAGGTTGAGGTGGCGAGCGGTTAGCAATCGGCAATCGTCAGCCGTGAGATTGACGGCGAGTCGTTGCGACGGTTGGGCGGGGGCCGGTTTGCAACTCGAAATAACTAGTCAGGCAAGCGCGTCAGTATAGCAGACTTGACTTATTTCCGCGCAGCTCCTAACTCTCAGTAACCACTGGCGGGGCGAGTGCCACACAAAACAAGCGGATCCCAGGTCCGAAAATGGACGGCGCCCGCGTTGCAGTTGGGGCGAGGTTAAATCGTCCCTGCGAGTTTGGGGCAGCTTTCACGGCCGCATCAGTTTGCCGACCATTGATTTTGGCGAAGTGCACGGGAGAATGCGGTTAGCTGTTGCAAGTTGTCGCAGTGGGCCGTGTATTGGAGCTTTGGCCGAAGCTGGTCATGCAGTGCACGACCGCCCAGCACAATCGGAGTATGGGGTGGTAACTGCTGCCGAAATTGCGCGAACTCGTCGACGAATCGCTGCTCATCTTCCAAATGTGAGACGCTCAGCCAAACAAGCTTGGCGCCGAACTTTAGGGCCGCGGCAGCAATCGTCCGCAGGGGTAGATTAGAACCCAAATTCCTGGTCCCCCAATCACTTTCACGCAAGACCAGTTCGGTCAATTGGTTAGATAAACTGTAGTGGTCGCCTGCGGGTGTGCCTCCCACCGCCATCGGGGCGAAAGCTGATTCAGCCGGAAGCGTTCGCAGTAAATGGTGTAGGGCACGCTGACAAATCTCACACCCTCTCCGCTCCTGGAAGATTTCGATGTCACCACACGTCCACATCTCCCCTAAGCGTCGGAACGTGGGGGCAATCAGCTCATCCGCCAAAGTGGCAAATGCGCGGCTCTCGGCGTAGGCTTTCACCAATACGCCACTACAAGCGGCTTCATTCCCCTCAAGAATTGACTTCTCAAACTCCAACGACAATTCCTCAACCGTGGCCAGCGATGTGGACGTCGGCGGGGCATTCGGCTCGCCCATGCCCGGCCCGCCCCGCTTCGTCTTCTCGACGAATTGTCGGAAAGCATCACTAGAGATACGACGATGCCCGCCGACGGTGCGAATGGTCGGAATCGCTCCTTGATCACACCATCGCTTGACGGAAGACTCAGAGACGTTCAGAGCGTCTGCGACCTGCCGAGTTGTGAGCTGTTCATCCACTTCTGTTCCCAATGTTTGAACCGTTTCGGCGAGGGGAATAGCTCAACTGTTCGTACCGCAAATAAGCCGAATTGAGCGTTTTGACCGGCTAAGTATATTCCCCGGACTAGTGTGAGGTAGCTCACAGCGCACCACAAAAAGCAGTTACCCAGAGATCTTTCAACATTTTTCGGATTATTCGGTTGCAATCGACTTGCAAAAGCGGTAAAACGTTTTGAGCGGATTGGATGTTTTGAACGATTTTGGCTAGAACGATTTGTTGAAAAGGTTTCGGCGACATGGTGACACAAACGATGAGCTATCCCGTGCGGACGATTTCCCCTGTCAGCAAGAAGAAGTCGCTCAGTGCCCAAACGGGTCCGAAGCGAACCTTCCAAAAGAAGGTCCTAGAAGATGCCTTTCGGGAATATTGCCAGCTGAGCATGGATCCCCAACCGCTGGATCCCCAGCGGATCGCTGCGATGTGCAAAGAGGCCTCGGAACACATCCCGAACGAGATGTTCGCACTCCGCACCGCAGAAGCGGACGTGCTCGACACACAATTGCTCTTGGTCACCGATGTGCCTTCAAAACGTTCTGCCAAAATTGCGAGCATGCCTGCACACCTGGCCGGACTGTGCGAACGAGCCCTGCTGACTCCGGAGCAGGAACGATCCATGTTTCAACGCATGAACTACCTCCGATTTCGTGCTCATCGCATACTAGAAGCCTTGGCAACGTCACCTAAGAAGTGCGAGCAGTGGAGTTTTGAGAGAGCTGAAGGTTTGCTGCGGGCCGCCAACTGGCACCGCGACAACATCGTACAGGCCAACCTTCGACTAGTCATGTCGATCGTCAAGAAGTTTGCCAACCACCAGTGTAGCTTCGACGATCTGTTGAGTGATGGGATTATCGCCCTGATGCGGGCTGTTGAAAAATTTGACTACGACCGTGGCTTCCGCTTTAGCACATACGCCACTCAGGTTGTTCGCCGCAACAGTTATCGGCTGGTAATGGAACGCCAAGAAGAGCGGATGAAGATTACTAACAGTGTCTACGAGCCCGGTATGGACGTGGCAGACGATGTACACTCGCCAACGATGAGCGAAGGGCGGTGGAACACGTTGCGTCAACATCTCGGCTGTCTTCTCGATCAACTGGACCGTAGAGAGAAGTTCATTATTCGTGCTCGTTTCTCTCTAGGTGGGCATCGTCGCGTGCAGACGTTGCAGAAGTTGGCTGACGCTCTCGGAGTGTCGAAGGAACGTGTACGTCAGTTGGAAAAGCGAGCCATGGACAAGCTGCGTCTGTTGGCTGACGCTCAGCCGGTAGAATTTGTAGAGGCGGAGTAGATCAGGCATCCGCTTTCGCTTTTTACGACCAATTTCGCGGTCGAAATCGTACTGCGAGTGTGATACAATATCAACACAGTTTTTACGCCATTGCTTCACCGGCCGAAGTACCAGTGTCGCGTGACTGAAGTGAAGGCACTCGTCCTATTAGAATTCAGAAGTTGCGGCGGACCGTCTGCGTGAGTCCTGATTAGACTGCGCGGGAGAACGTTGTTAATTTCTGAAGTAGGCTAGGTTCGTGGTCAATCACAATCGCACAAAAGGAACCGTCGATTTAAACAGGCTAACGGACGAAGAGTTGCTGGCCATGAGAATGTGTGACCTGCCAGTTGGACTGGAGGGTACAATTATTGAAGGCCGCATACAGCAGCTCTACACAGAACTCGAAGAGCGAGGCATTAAGTTTCGCCCTCACTGCTGGATTTCAGATGAGTGGTTCTCTCCGGACGGCATTCCAGGGATTGCAGTACCCTTTTATTTGACACACTCGCGGCTGATGCGGCTGGAACGAAAGCAGTTATTGGATGTCGAAGGGGGCACGCAGGATCACTGTATGAAAATCCTGCGCCATGAAGCAGGTCACACCCTGGATACGGCTTTTCGACTGCGAAGACGCAGGAGCTATCGAGAAATTTTCGGCAAAGTCTCCATCCCCTATCCAGCTCATTACCAGCCGAAACCCTTTAGTCGTAAATTTGTACTGCATTTGGATATGTGGTACGCGCAGTCCCACCCAGTCGAGGACTTTGCCGAAACGTTTGCGGTATGGCTGCGGCCACGGTCGCGGTGGCGCACCCAATACAGCGGCTGGCCAGCCTTAAAAAAACTGCAGTATCTTAATGAGCTCATGGGATCGCTCCTCCAGGAAAAGCCCTCCGTGCTCTCACGGCGGCGCGTCTACTCAATAAAATCGATGCGCCAGACGTTGGGCGAGCACTATCGCAAACGAAGGGCACACTACGGTGTGGACCACCCCAGTTTCTACGATCGCGATTTGCGTAAACTTTTCTCCGAAAAACCGGAGCATCGCAAGCAGGCGGCCGCGTCGAGTTTTCTGCGACGTGTACGCCGTGAGGTCCGGGCTGCCGTGGCACAGTGGACGGGCGAAAACCAATATACGATCGATCAAGTTATCTCCGAAATGATCGAGCGTTGCCGCGAGTTGAAACTGCGATTGGCCACAAGCGAAGAGCAAGCGAAGCGGGATATTACGATCTTACTAACGGTGCAAACGATGAATTATCTACATGGCGGGCATCTACGAGTCGCGCTATGAAACAACAGAAAATTCTCGCCCTAGTCAATGAAACTCTTGTTCCGCCTGATGATTTGGCCGGACATAGCGAGAAGGAAATTGACGAATGGAAAACGGAATTTGATGTGATCTCAACCCTCCGTGAAATCGGGCACAACGTGGAGGTCATTGGGGTTAGCAATGACTTGACTCCTGTGCGCGAGGCCATTCTGCAACGCCAGCCCGATGTTGCCTTTAATTTATTAGAGGAATTTCACGGTGTTGTGACCTACGATCATGCTATCGTCAGCTATCTGGAACTGATGCGCCAGCCGTATACCGGTTGCAATCCACGCGGATTGATTCTCTCCAAGGATAAGGCGCTGTCAAAGAAAATCCTGTCGTTTCACCGAATCCCCTCGCCGCATTTCGCCGTGTTTCCCCTGGGCCGCAAAGTTAGGCGACCACAGCGACTCAAGTTTCCAATCTTCGTCAAGTCCGTTTCTGAAGACGCTTCGTTAGGTATCTCTCAAGCTTCTATTGTCTATGACGATGCGGCATTGGCCGAGCGCGTGCACTTCATCCACGAACATACCCAAGCAGACGCACTGGCTGAAGAATATATCGAAGGCCGAGAACTCTATGTCGGCATCATCGGTAATGAACGCATGCAATCTTTTCCTATTTGGGAACTGCTGTTTACCAAAAACACCAGCGGCACCGCGAACATCGCCACTCGCAAAGTAAAGTGGGATCGCCAGTATCAAGCTAAGTTTGGCATCGAAACCTGCATGGCAGAGGGACTCACTGAAGCTCAACAGCAAAGCATCGTCAAGATTTGCAAACGCGTTTACCGGGCGCTCGACCTGAGTGGTTATGCGCGTATGGATCTGCGTATGAGTGCGGACGGCGGCGTCTATGTACTTGAGGCCAATCCGAACCCGAATTTGTCCTACGGTGAGGACTTTGCGGAGTCAGCCGAAAAGGGAGGCGTTAGT
Organism: Pirellulales bacterium; assembly: GCA_038215215.1. Lineage (GTDB taxonomy): Bacteria > Planctomycetota > Planctomycetia > Pirellulales > Pirellulaceae > Aureliella. The sequence goes on along the minus strand of JBBQRC010000001.1, from coordinate 28,447 downwards.
TACGAGGAACTGCTCCAGAAAATCGTAAACCTTGGCCAGCGATATCGCGCCGCGTGGAAAAACTAAGCAGGAATCTTATTAATTTCGCGAGTTTTTTTCTACCTCGCAGGTCGTCTTCGTGGGCGTTGACCGCTCCCTGCGGGGGCGATCCGCGACCTTAGTTCAGTCGCTAGCCTGGTGGGGAACTTCACGCCGTCTTTCGTATCTTGCACTAGAGATCAAAGGGTGGAAGAGTTGTTGTGCTGGAAGTAATATCGGCAGTCAACGTCGTGACCGACTTGGAGGAATACTTCCCTTTGAGCAAATCCGGGCCCGGCTCTCCGGTACCCATCATGATCTGTGCTTGAGTGGGCTGCTTGGTAGGATCGGGCCACATCACAGTCACCTTGTACTGTCCCGGTAAGATCCCCGGTTCTCCTCCCGAGACGATCTTAAAATTACCGTCCGCTTCTGCCACAGCCGATGCCGTAGCCAAGGTTGGGTCCCCGGGATGAAACATAATGATGGCACCCTCGGCCGGCTTCCCTTTTACCGATACAGCACCGTTGACAGGAACAAGTTTGGATGAGGCACTACACCCCAGGAAACCAAGACACACAATCGCTGCGAGCCAGAGGAATGCACAATTCGATTTCATGGTCCAAGTGATCCTGATCAAAAAGGTCGCAGCGTATTGGAAAGCCAGTTCTCTTCGAAAAACGGAAAACTGGCTTGATGATGAGCGCACTGAGTTGCAACCTGACTATTGCTCGAGACTCACAGTTTCGCCCCCATCCCGAGTGATCAAAGCCGCGTAAACGGTGGCTGAAATCGACTGGGATAAAAATGATACCGAACCGTCCCCCATGGCGACCTGAATCCCGCCGGTGTGGAACGAATACAGCCCATTTTCGTTGTAAATATTGATGCTGGAACAGCCAATTTGACTCGGCGTGTTGATGTTCGCGCCGCTGTAAGAACGGATTTCGCGGGCGGTGTTGTGGTCGCCATAAAATGAATTCAGGGTTAAGCCGGGAACGGTATTGGGAGCGACCGCGGCCGTCAAAGTCGTGCCCGGCGTGGCCTGACCGCGGAAATACAATTTCTGCCGACCTGCCAATTCACCAAATAAAATGGTGTTGGAAAGCCCATCGGTGACCTCGGCAAACTTGATGCTCTGTTTGGTCTCCGAGTTATTTGTTCCCAGCAGACCGTTGCGAGTGTTAGCATTCGGCATGCCTGCACAGACTCCTAACGAAGCTCCGTGAATCCCTTTGATGGGAATGTAATCGGTACGGGGCAGTACAAAAGGACCGAGAGCCAAGCCGATACTCGCGAAATAAGGGCCGTAATCCGATGGCGGGTCACTGGGCGTAGAAGGACAGACATATGCGGAAATTTTGGTAAAGCCTGCAGGGCTAGCCGTTCCATAAGCAGGCGGCATATTGATCGGATCAATGTAAGCACGTTTTCGATCAAACAAGTTATAGACGGTAGACTGCTCCAAGTACGGCAGGATTTGGAACAAAGTACCAAAGGTGGCTCGTTGACCATAGGGATTGGGTGGTGACGTTGGATACATTGCAGCTGGAATGGTGATCTCACTGGCTGGGATATTTTTGTAAGTCGATTCGTGGTTATGAATGGCCAACCCCATCTGCTTGAGATTGTTACTACACTGCATCCGCCGGGCTGCTTCGCGCGCGGATTGGACGGCAGGTAATAACAGACCCACCAGGATACCGATGATGGCAATGACCACCAGAAGTTCCACCAGAGTGAACGCTAAACGCCGCTTTGAATGAAACATCAATCGGGGTTCCTTACAAGAAAAGAAAGAGACTAGTCCGCTTTAAAGAACATTCGAATAGTACTGCTCAAGGCGCGTCGCAAGAATTTGCTTCTGCGTCACGTATCGCGGCAGAGCACTCCCACAGGCTGGTATGGAGACCACACTTGCCGAGCCCTCCACCACTGTCAGAGTATGGCAAATTCGCAGCCTGAAAGCACGCCAGAAGTATTAATTTTTCGTTGTATTTGGCCTAATCGCACGGGCTGGGACGCTACCGCCGCGGCTAATCATCCCACCGACCAGGACACAGCGCTGACATTGGGCAGGTGAAATTTGCCATTCTGCTCATGGCTCTGAGTCGTGGCGCAGTCTGTCGTGGCTCAGTGTATCGAGGGGCAGTCGCTTGCGACCATCGCCTGCAGGCAACTAGAATAGACCGAAACATGACTGCCCATCTCTCACGCGAGCCAGACATTGCGACAGCATATATTAATCGTTGAGGATGACCCGGCATTGGCCCGTATGGTGCGAGACTTTCTGGTGGAACAGAACTTTGACGTCACCATTGAATCTGATGGACGAGTGGCCATCCAGCGCATTGGTCGTGAGAGTTATGATGCAGTCGTTCTGGATATTGGCTTGCCAAGCACCGATGGCTTTATCGTCTGTCGGACCGTGCGCCCGCAATTTAGCGGTCCAATCATCGTTTTAACGGCACGCGGCGAAGAAATAGACGAAGTGGTCGCGTTGGAGATGGGCGCCGATGACTTTATGAGTAAGCCCGTCCGTCCCCACGCATTATTAGCGAGACTGAAGGTTCATCTGCGACGCGGGGACGTGCTGGAAGCCGCCAGCGTCGAAGGCCAGGCAATCAACGAGTCTGTCACTGTGGGTGATTTGCACATCGAACCCAGGAGTCGCACGGTGCGTCTGGCCAGTCAGGACATTGAACTGACGACTGCTGAGTTTGACCTGCTGCTGTATTTAGCGCTACGCGCCGGCAAGGTAGTGCAACGTAAGGATATTTACACGGATCTCGTGGAGCTGCCATACGATGGTGTGGATCGCTCCATCGATTTACGCGTGTCGCGATTGCGTCGCAAGCTGCACGATGACCCAAATCAACCCACCCGCATCAAATCGATTCGTGGCGTGGGTTATCTGATGGCCAAACCAACATGACCCGTTTGTTCCTGCAGTTTTACCTAGGTGTTATTCTGATCCTGTTTGTAGCTTGGGTTATCCAGGCTTACGTGCTACGTGGTTCGACAGAAGCGGAAAATGTGGCGGTGATCGAGCGGGCTTTGGGTGGTGGTGCCCTGTTAGCGCGCGACGAGCTGATCGCGGGTGGCGAAGCTCAGTTCGAACAATCACTGGCCGAAATTCGCGCCCGCTTTGCGTATCCCGTCAACCTGGTACGCAACGCTGACCAACCGCTGTCAGCTTCACAGCAAGCGAGACTCGATCGCGGCGAACCGGTACTGTATGCTTCCAATATCGAAGTCGCGATTCCTAACACGGATTTCCTGCTCGAACTTGGCCCGTTACCGCGATTCGTCGGCCCTACCCGCCGGGATGTGTTGCTCGGTTTGGGCAGTGTATTTCTGCTAGCGGCTGCAGCGATCGCTATTCTCATGCGTCCCATCGCTACGCAATTTCGCATGGTTGAGCGTACTGCCTTGGCGATTGCCAGCGGAGATTTTTCGGCGCGTATTGATGCTCGCAAATTCAAACGTGGCTTGCCGATCGTGGACGCGTTTAACCGCATGGCAGCCCGAATTGAAACGCTGCTGCGTTCGCAAAAAGAATTACTCCAAGCAGTTTCCCATGAACTGCGAACTCCACTGGCGCGGATTAAATTCGCAACCGAACTAGTCCGCTCTGCTGACGATCAGGCTAAACGCCTGCAGCGCATCGACTCAATCGACGAGGCCACAGACAAGCTGGATGATTTGGTGGGTGAGCTCATTGACTACGCGCGATTGGACGAAGCGACGGAAGTTGCCGAATGCGAACTCGTATCAGCCCATGACGTGGTCTGTGAAACGATCGAAATTTACGGGTCACTGTACCCGAAAATTCAGTTTGCAGTAGCTGGAGCTTCGCCCCCTGTCGAACTGACCACCTACCGTGCGGGCTTGTTACGGGCGATCGGCAACTTGGTCAGCAATGCCAGCAAATATGCAAAATGCAAAGTGGAGATCAGCCTACGGACTGAGGGCGAACGCGTGATTATTTCTGTTGATGATGACGGTGACGGGATTGCAGAGTGCGATCGCGAGTTGGTGTTTGAGCCGTTCAAGCGTCTTTCCGGCAACTCACCACCCGGGACCGGGCTGGGGCTCGCCTTGGTGCGCCGCATCTGCCAGCGTTTGAATGGTGAAGTGACCGTTGGCACCAGCCCACTGGGTGGCGCGCAGTTTCAATTGCGTTGGCCGCGCAATAACCATTGAGGCCAGCGTCAATTTATATCGCCGTTAAGACCACTTGGCGTGTCGAGGGGTCCGCTTTGTCAATGCGGACACGAACCGTGTCTCCGTTCGAGACGTTCAGCAGCTGAGCCGCACGTGAGCGGATGGCAGAATCGAAGGTTTGCACAATACCTGCTTCTGCGTCGACCACCGCCGCCTCCAGGATTTCTCCCACACGATGCTGCAGCGAGACCGCTTCGATAAGATCAATCACCGCGCGGTCCACTCCCTTAGCTTTTCCATCCGCCGCAGCCATTACTGCCGGCAGTGCATCAAGTTTCGCAAGCAACTCTGTGGGAATCGTTTCGCTGTGGGTCAGCAAGTACGCCAGATCCAGCACATAACGATCTGCCAGTCGCCGCATGGGAGCCGTCGCATGCACATAAGTGGCGCCAATGGCCGCGTGCCAAGGAAGTTTCTTATCGGAGTAAACTGCATAGCTCGCGCTGCCACCAGCGCGTCGGGCGATCAATAGAAACCGCTGATGAACAATGTTGTTGGGGTCGAGTCGACGCTGCACATCCTTGATCGATTCATCTTCTGCCCAAGGAATCTTCAGCGCGTCCGCTTCACGCCGCAGTCGCTCCATTGCTCGACTCGCCGGCTCGTCCATCACTCGAAACAGACCGACCTTGGCATTCTTCAGTAATTCGCCAAGCACCATATTGGTGGCCAACGACAACGCGGAGTTGACGATTTCGGAGTACAGCGGTGATCGCAGCTCAAGGCGAACGCCACCGTGCGCAGTCGTATCGGCGACGACCTCTTGCTGCGGAAATTCAAACCGCACGGACCCTCTTTGTGCCTCGTTCAACCACATCCTTTCCGCGAACTGCTCCAGGTACGGAATCGCACGGAGGTTGACGGAGTTGTAAGCTAGTTTCTGGCGACTGGCACAGACGATGCGTTCCACACTATGCAGTCGCAAGCAACCTTTTGAACTGATCCCCGTGTTCACTTGCACCGCCGGGCGAGGGCCGTCTGGCAGGAGACTCGCCGCTTGTTGCGAAATTGTTCGCGGATAAAGCAGCACCTTTTGGGCCAACCCGTAAATCGTCACACCTCTTTGCCAGGCCTCGACCTCGACTGGGCCTCCTTCGGGAACAAAACTGCTGAGGTCTGCGAGCGCATACGAGAGGACAATTTCATCTCCGTCGCGGGACAGATGAAATGCTTGGTCAAGATCCGTTGACGTCGCCGGGTCAAGCGTAATGTAAGGGATGTCCGTTGCGTTGAGGCGAGCGACGCGGTCGATGACCTGATGGGAAGGTATTGATTTGGCCGAAACAGCCGCTGCATCGAGAACTTTCGCCGGGAATTCACCTGGCAAATAGAACTGTTTCTCGATGGCTGCAAATCCGTCTGCAAGTGCTTGCTCAGCTTCCTGTTGAACTTTCATTGATGCGTTTCGACCTGATGCAAAAAGTTGGGAGCAGCTGATGCGATGTTGAAAACGGTGACGCCGGATGGCTCTTGGACGCTCCGGCTCTGAAACGCGCGAGAGTATTTAGGCCGCAGTTGAGCAACTCGCAATGGTAGTATCCACAGCAGTTCATCGTCTTATCAAGTAGGCGCTGCTGGAGTACAACGAAGATATTAGCTGGACAGCACTGCTCACTTTTTAAATGGCTGCTTATGCCCTTTGTATTCGATAACAGCTTCGCCCGACTTCCCAGTGATTTTTTTGCGGCGGTTGCTCCCACCCCGGTCAGCGCGCCGGTAATGATCCGCCTGAACCATGAGTTGGCCGCAGAACTTGGTATTGACCCTGTCAGCCTTGATTCGGCGGAGGGGCTCGCTGTGCTCTCTGGAAACCAACTTGCGGAGGGCTCGGAGCCGCTGGCGATGGCTTATTCTGGGCATCAATTTGGTGGCTTCTCACCGCAACTTGGCGATGGTCGCGCCATTTTGCTGGGTGAAGTCATCGATCTTAACGGCGCGCGCTACGACATCCAGCTCAAAGGTTCCGGTCCCACCCCTTTTTCGCGCCGGGGTGACGGACGCTCCGCATTGGGCCCAGTATTGCGCGAATACCTCGTATCCGAAGCGATGGCTGCCCTGGGGGTTCCCACGACCCGCGCCCTCGCAGCGGTCGCCAGCGGTGACAAAGTTTTGCGTGATGGCCTCGTGCCAGGAGGCGTTTTCACCCGCGTTGCCCAGTCGCACATCCGTATCGGCACCTTTCAATGGTTCGCGTCCCGCCGGGATCACACGAATTTGAAAGTGCTGGCTGATTACGTCATTCAGCGTCACTATCCCGCCGCGTTGCAAGCAGAGAATCGTTATCTGGCTTTGCTGGCAGGAGTGATTGAAAGGCAGGCCAAATTGATTGCCCACTGGATGCAACTAGGTTTCATCCACGGGGTGATGAACACGGATAACATGAGCGTCGCGGGAGAGACCATCGACTACGGTCCCTGTGCTTTTATGGATCGCTTCCATCCATTACAGACGTTTAGTTCGATTGACCAACAGGGACGTTACGCCTTTGGCAATCAGGGGGCAATCGCGCATTGGAATCTAAGCCGCTTGGCCGAAACCCTGCTGCCGCTACTCGACGACGACCCGCAGCGGTCCATCGCGCAAGCCGAAGCTGCTCTTGGTTCATTCGCCGATATTCACCGCCACGAACTTCAAAAGCGTTTCTTGTCCAAGATTGGTATCGAGTCGGGCGGCGACGACGCAGACTGGAGTCTGGTGGAATCCCTGTTGTCCGCCATGGCATCCGATAACGCAGATTTCACGCTTGTGTTTCGCCATCTTTCCAACGCGCTCGCAAGTGGTCAGGACCTAGACGTTATTTCGCTGTTTGACCAACCCGCTACGATTGTCTCCTGGCTGCAAGATTGGCGAGCCCGCATGCGGGCTATCGACCACGACGAGGCAATCGCCTTGATGCGCCGAACCAACCCAATTTTCATGCCACGTAATCATCGCATCGAGGAGGCGATCAAAGCAGGCAATGCTGGCGACTTTGCACCCTTTCAGCGCCTCAACGATGTTTTGCGGCGGCCGTTCGACGAGCAACCGGAATTCGCCCAGTTCGAGGCCGCGCCATTGCCCGATGAAGTCGTGTGTGCGACATTCTGCGGCACGTGAGACACGCTGCAAAGCCGCGGGCCTGAACATGTCTAGACGTTCGCGCAAGGAGCGAACAGACGACGGCACGCAAGTCTATGGCGAGTCAGCACATTAAGGGATACGCACTAGCTGCTTACCGAGATTGTCACCTTCAAACAAGCCGATGAAGGCCTCCGCAGCGTGATCGAGCCCGTTCGTCACAGTTTCTTCCCAGACTACCTTCTTCGCGTTGATCAACGACGCCATCTCTTGGATAAATTCGTTTTGGAATTGCAGATGATCGCGGACGATAAAGCCTTGCATGCGTATCCGTTTAGCAATCACCTTAAACAGATTTCGCGGTGCCACCGGTGGCTCGGTCGCATTATAGGTCGAGATCATACCGCATTCGACGCAACATCCGAAGTCGTTCATGACTTCGATCGCAGCTTCTAAGTGTTCGCCGCCGACATTGTCAAAATAGACATCGATACCATCCGCAGCATATTTGGCGAGGTCTCCGGCGAGATCGTCGGTTTCCTTGTAGTTGATCACGGCATCAACTCCCGCTTTGTCCTTAAGCCACGCGATTTTTTCGGGCGTTCCGGCGCTACCAATCACGCGGCACTCTTTGGCTTTGGCAAGCTGGCAAACAATTGAACCCACCGCACCCGAGGCGGCGGAGACGAAAACGGTGCTGCCAGACTTCAACTCGGCAATCTTGTTTAAGCCAACCCAGGCGGTCATGCCGGTCATACCCAATACGCCGAGGTACGCTTGCAGGGGGACCAGATCGGGGTCGACGACGGTCACGCCCTGACCGGTGGATTTCCAGTACTCCCGCCAACCAAGATTGCCCAACACCTTATCGCCTCGCGCAAATTGCTCATGACGAGACTCGACGACCTCACCGATGCAACCACCCTCCAGTGGTTCTCCGATCTTGAAAGCGGGCACGTAGCTCTCGCCTGCCTTCATCCGTCCGCGCATGTAGGGGTCAACCGACATCCAAAGATTCTTGACCAAAAACTCACCTTCCCCAATGGGAGACAGCTCTGCAGTCGCCATCTTGAAGTTAGACAGCGTGGGCGCACCATTTGGACGTGAGGCAAGCTCGATCTGTTGTGATTTGATGGTCTGAGTTGTCACGGCTTGGCCCTAAGTTGGTATGAGTCATTCATGAAATGAAGTGGACGGATGCGTAAAAAGGTGTGGTGTGAGCTAGCGGGGACCCAGGTGAATCAGCTTCTTGTTCACAAACTCCAGGATACCCAGGTGCGACAATTCGCGACCGTAGCCGGAATTCTTAACCCCGCCAAAGGGCAGTTCGGCTTGTGACCGAGTCGGTTGGTTGAGGAACACCATGCCACTTTCAATTTGTTCAGCCACGCGACGCCCGCGCTGCGCATCGGAGGTGAAGACGCTGCCGCCAAGACCATACGATGACCGATTAGCCAATTGGATTGCTTCCGACTCATCTTGCACGACGTAGACGGTCGCCACCGGCCCAAATAACTCCTGATCAAACGTGGGCATGTCCGGAGTCACGCTCGTTAAGATGGTAGGGTTGAAGAAGGCCCCACTGCGATTCGGACGATCGCCCCCTAGCAGCACCGTCGCTCCTGCTTTGATCGATGATTGAACCTGCTGCGCCAGATTCACGGCGGCTTGCTCTGACGACAGCGGGCCAAGCGTGGTTGCCGCGTCCATCGGATCACCCAGAATCAGTTGAGACATCTGCTGCCGAAATCCAGCTAAAAACTTTTCCGCTACCGAAGCCACGACGATGAATCGTTTAGCAGCAACACATGATTGCCCCGCATTCACCATCCGACCTTTGATGGCCATTTTGATGGCCAAGTCGAGATCTGCATCCTCGAGCACGATGAAAGGATCATTTCCCCCAAGTTCTAATACGCTACGTTTCAAATTCTTGCCTGCCAATGCCGCGACCGCTGCACCTGCCTTTTCGCTGCCAGTCAATGACACCCCACGGACACGCGGGTCAGCGATGATCGTCTCGACAAATTCGGTAGGAATGAACAGGTTTGTATAGACCCCTAGAGGCAAGCCACTTGCGGCGAACAGTTGTTCGAGCGCCTGCGCGCACTGCGGCACATTACTGGCATGCTTTACCAGCACGGTGTTGCCAGCCATGGTGTTAGGCACGGCGAAGCGAACGACTTGATAAAACGGAAAGTTCCAGGGCATGATTCCTAGCAGAACACCGATGGGTTCGCAGCGAATCACCGCTTGGGCATCAGCGACATCCAGTGGTTCGTCCGCTAGAAATGCCTCGGCGCCGTTGGCATAATATTCACAGATTTTGGCGCAGTATTCGACCTCATATTGGCTTTCAGAAATCCGCTTACCCATTTCAAGCGTAATCAACCGAGCGAACTTGCCGGCGCTGGCTCTCAGCAGTTCCGCAATTCTCAGCACGCACCGCTGGCGATGCTCAAACTGGGTCATGCGCCAGGCGCTATAAGCCTCGTGGGCAGCGCCAACCGCCGCCGTCACCTCATCGTTGCGAAGGGTCGCAAATTCTAGGAGTGTTTCGTTTGTCGCGGGATTGATACTGCGGAAAGTCATGGCTGTTGGTTTTCGGTAGAGCTGAAATCCATTACCGCGGCAGAATGTAGCTGCAGTTTCGCCACCCTTTTCACGGAAACCGCAACGCACCCTGAGTGAGGAAGGCGGGTGTACGATGAGCGACCAACTCGACCGTCCCGAATGCTACGGGGGTAACTGGGTTAAGCAGTCGCGTGGCGGCGATGTTGCAGCGACCTAACGACTAGCCAAGTGCCGATGGCCAACACAGCCCAGATTGCAGCGTGTTCAGGCTGTACGATGTAATGCATGGGAGAATCTGCTGCAGTCACTTCCACGGCATGGCCCGGGTGCGCCAGCGCATTGGCATTCAGAAAAACCAGCGCGGCAAACGAGACCAACGCTGGGGCAAGCAGGTAACGTGACATGGCAATCTTTCTGACTAAGTAGAAGCTTCGTTTTCAGCGGCGCGGGCGAGTTGTGAACTGACGACTTCGATAGGGATTGGAATTCCTTTCAGAACCCCTTCCACAACCATCGAGGATCGCACAAAACCCTGGAATTTGGTGACAACAATGCGGCCACGACGCAGCCTGGTCATTTCGCACATCAGTACGAGCCGATCGCCGGGAATAACAGGATCGCGGAAGCGGACCTCTTCCAGGCCGCCAAAACCGACCATCGCAGCCCCGAGCAAGTCGTGCTTTTGAGAGAAGTAGCTGCACATTTGCGCGGCGGCTTCGAGCATGACTACGCCGGGCATAAGTGGCATGTTGGGCATGTGTCCGCGTACCCAGAATTCGTTAAGCGTCACGTCTTTGTAGCCCGCGCAGACGTGATTTTCCAGATCCTCGTAGATGATCGCCGTCAACTGCTCCATCTCGAATCGCTGGGGATTGTATTTGCGGATCTCAGCCTGGTCAGCAATGATGTGGCTGAAATCGAGGGAGGCCGGGTCGAGAATCAGATCTTTAGCAACCACGTCAGCTAGCATCTCCAATTCAAGCGTTTTGGCGGCGCAGGATTAACCCGACGCCTGCCGCAAACGGTCTACGTAAACGTACCCAAGGGCCTAGTGCACAGTCCAGATTGAATCTAGGGGTTTGGTACGTAGCGAAAGTTGTCAAGACTTTCGGTTTTTCCAAGCAATCCGAAACTCTTGGCGAGTTCCGCAACCCCAATTTTCAATATGGCCCAATTTTCAATATCGACAGAGCACTAAGTGATGGCCTACGTGCGCACTTTCCTGCGTTTGGCTTTGCGGGCTTTGGCATTGGCCGGGCGAGCCCCGTGATTAGCTTTCTTTAGCTTGTGATGAGGTTTCGTCATTATTTCGCTGCTTTTGAGTGATGGTAACAATAGGTTTTGATGACTCGGCGATCTAATCGCCAGTGCGTTTAGGCCTAAAGACTAGCAGCAATCGGCAATCTAGGAAAGGCTTAGTTGGGTCCGAAACTGCCTCCGAAAACTGAATTCGGCTGTTGCAACCGAGCAGATTGTGAATAATCGCACCGGTCCACAGGTTCAGGTGTCCGGGTTCCGGCAAATTGAGGACCAGCTCCCACCGCCCCCGCGTGACATTGGAATTCAGGCAATTTGGTGAACCTTGCACCAGACCTCGTTATCCTTGTCTGGATGCCCCCAGATGACTTCCGCAACGAACTGACTCTGGCTCAAGCCTAGAAATTCCCATGCTCGACAACGCCCCCATCATTACTTGCCAACACCGCGCGCTCACCGTCGAGGGTTACTCCCGCGCAGCGGTTCAAAGTTATTGGCGGATTCCCGAGCTTCGCATGTGCTTCGACCTAGGGGCACACCCGTGGGATTTCATGGGGACCTCGACCATCGCGATCACTCATACTCATTTGGACCACATCGCGGCATTGCCAGTTTACGTCGCGCGACGGCGTATGATGAAGATGGAGCCGCCAACCATCTACTTACCAGCCCACTCCATTGATGGAGTCGAAGCCCTGCTCCGCGTCGTCTCGCGACTCGACCGCGGTCGACTGCCTTGCAATCTCATTGGAGTCGAACCTGGACAGGAATTTGAACTCTCGCGGGAGTTAGTCATGACGGTCCACAAAACGACTCACACCGTTCCCAGTGTGGGGTACATCGTGTGGGAGCGTCGCAAAAAACTCAAAACTGAATACTTAGGTCTAACGGGGCCCGAGATTCGTGACCTGCGCCTCGGCGGTATCGAAATCAGTACCGAAGTACGTGTGCCAGTGGTGGCGTACACGGGCGACACATCCCCGCCCGGTCTGGACGACAATCCCGACTTTCTGCGCGCTCAAATTTTGATCTCGGAGATGACCTTTGTCGCGCCGCGCCATCGCAAGGAGAAAATCCACAAGCATGGTCACATGCACCTAGACGATTGGATCGCCCGCCGTGATCAATTTCAGAACGAACTGATCATCGCCGCGCACTTCAGCGTGCGTTACAACGCGGCCCAAATCGAGCGGGCAGTGCGTAAGAAGATTCCTGATATGCTTGGCGACCGACTGAAATTATGGTTATAGCTGACCGCGTATACGGGTCAACTTTCCGAGCTTTACCAGAGTGGCTATACTGGGGGGTCATTTGAGGGTTCTGTCACCGTCGAGGTTAGGGCTAGGGATCATGCGCACACGTTTCGTCCAGTTGACTGTACCTTTTTGGCTCATCGTGGCGGGTACCTTGTTTAGCCTTCAGGCCTCCGCGGCAGATCTGAAAGTCCTCTTTTTGGGCGACAGCGGGCACCACGCACCGCGAGCTCGAGCAGAGCAGCTCATACCCGTGCTGGCCCAGCGAGGGATTTCGGTCACCTACACCGAGGACCTCCAGCAGCTCCAGTTAGCAAATTTGAAGCAGTATGCGGGACTCATCGTGTACGCAAACACCACCGAGCTCCCCGCGCCCTTGGAGGCTGACTTGCTGCAATATGTGGCTGAGGGGGGCGGTTTCATCCCATTGCACTGTGCCTCGTACTGCTTCCTCAACTCAACTGCCTACATTGATTTGGTGGGCGCCCAGTTCAAAAAACATGGCGGCGAAGAGTTTGCCACCGAGATCGTGTTGCCGAATCACCCGATCATGCAGGGTTTCGGAGGATTCTCCAGTTGGGATGAAACCTATATTCACACGAAGCATAACGACCGCAATCGTATCGTGCTGGAAGTGCGTCGAGCGGGCGGACAAGATGCGGGCAACCAAGTCGAACCTTGGACGTGGGTACGGACGCAAGGCCAAGGTCGCGTGTTCTACACAGCTTGGGGCCACGATCAGCGGACGTGGGGACATCCGGGATTTCAGAATTTAGTTGAACGCGGGATCCGTTGGGCATGCGGCGACGAGTCGACCAAAATTCCTGACTATCGCGATGATAGCCGGTTTCCAATCCCGGCGATGACCGTACTACGCACTGATACCGCCAAGTTCGAATTCGACGAAGTGGGACCAAAAATCCCCAATTACGTGGCGGGCGAACGCTGGGGTGTGCAGGGAGAAATCATTACCAAGATGCAACAGCCGCTCTCACCGGCGGAATCGCTAAAGCATTACGTTACACCTGAGAACTTTCATCTGGAGCTCTTTGCGGCCGAACCGCAATTTCAAGGCAAACCGATAGCCATGAATTGGGACGAACGCGGACGCTTGTGGGTGTGCGAAACGATTGACTATCCGAACGAATTGTCCCCTCCCGAGCAGGGTCGCGATCGCATTCGCATCTGCGAGGACACCGACGGCGACGGCCAGGCTGATAAGTTCACCGTGTTCGCCGAACAACTCAGCATTCCAACATCCATCGAATTCTGTCGGGGTGGTGTGATTGTGCAAGCCGGCGTGGAAACGTTGTACTTGAAAGACACCAACGGTGACGATCGAGCTGATGAACGCAAGGTCTTGATCAGTGGCTGGGCCATGGGGGATACCCACGGTGGCGTCAGCAATTTCAATTACGGACTCGACAACCGCTACTGGGCAATGCAGGGGTACAACGACTCGCACCCTGAATACGCGACTGGCAAACATCGTGGTTTCCGCCAAGGTCCCTTTAACTTTTCCGTCACAGCTGGTGGTGGTTCGGCTGAAGTGACCGACGTGGAATTTGTGCGCTCAACGACTAATAACAGTTGGGGCATTGGGATCAGCGAAGAGGGGCTGATTTTTGCATCAACTGCCAACCGAGCACCCAGCTTCTTTGTGCCGATTCCAAATCGGTACTACGAACGAGTGCGTGGCTGGACACCGAGCCTTATGGCGGACCTTATCTCGGATACCTACCTTTTCAAACCAATTACCGATAAAGTGCGGCAAGTCGATCAACACGGTGGGTACACGGCCGGCGCTGGACACGCCCTCTATACAGCCCGTACTTATCCTCCAGCCTGGTGGAATCGAGTGGCGTTTGTGTGCGGCCCAACCGGTCATCTCGTCGGTACTTTTGTGCTCAACCGCCAAGGGGCAACTTTCCGAGATTCAAACCAATTCAATTTGGTTGCCAGTGACGATGAATGGGCCGCGCCGATCATGGCGGAAGTGGGGCCTGATGGCAACATGTGGATACTCGACTGGTATAATTACATTGTCCAGCACAATCCCACGCCCCAGGGATTCAAGACCGGCAAGGGAAACGCGTATGAATCGGACCTGCGCGATAAGAAACATGGTCGCGTCTATCGCTTAGTTTACGACGGCCCAGATGGACAGGCGGGCGCTGACCAACCTGCCAAGCTTGACGTAACCGATGCATCCAGCCTAGTGGCCGCGCTCAGCCACCCCAATCGTTTATGGCGTCGGCATGCACAACGTTTGCTGGTAGAACGCGGCCAAACCGATGTGCTGGCTGCTCTGGTGCAGTTAGTTGATAACACATCCGTCGATACGACCGGTAACAATCCAGGCGCCATTCACGCCCTGTGGACACTCAAGGGCCTCGGAGCCATGGAGCAAGCCTCCGGTGCCACCTTCTCGGCCGCAGTCAAAGCCCTCAAGCATCCGGCGGCGGGCGTGCGTCGCAATGCGGCACTGGTGCTCCCCGCAGCGGCGGAGTCGGCTGCAGCGATCGTGGCCGCCGGTTTGCTACAGGACACCGATCAGCAAGTACTGCTGGGTGGGCTGATGGCACTCGCCGATCAACCAGTTCACGAGACGGCCGGCCGGGCTCTCGCCACACTGTCGCGACAAACTGCATGGATGCAAGACAAATTTCTGCAGGAAGGACTCATCTGTGCTGCCGCCATGCAAGCGGACACGTTTTTAGCCGCCGCCTTGGCCGCGCAAGCGGAAGCTGCTCCGGCTGCCGTCAGCAGCAATCAGACTCCCGTCCGCGTCGTGGCGGAACATTTGGCAAGGTCCGGGATGGACACGAAAGCTGTCGAGCTACTGGTCAGCCAATTGGCCAACGGCAACCCGGAATTGGTCGAAGCAGTGATCGATGGCTTGGCCGCCGGTTGGCCCAAAGATCAGCAACCTAAGCTGTCCGCCGCCAGTGAGCAAACACTCGAGCAGCTCGTCGACAAGCTTAGCCCGCAGGGCCGCGGTGCACTTGTCCGACTGTCACGACGTTGGGGAAGCGTCAGGCTGCAGAAATACGCAGGTGAAATCATCCAGTCACTGCTGGCGAGCATCGAGGATGCTGGTCTTAGCGTGGACAAGCGAATTGCTGCGGCGGCCGACTTGGTCAGTCTCGACAACACCAGCGAAGCGGCTATTACCAGCTTGGTGGCGGCAATTTCGCCGCAATTGCCACCCGCGGTTGCCAGTGGCCTGGTGCGAGCCATGGCGGACTCCACGGCAGCCAACGTAGCTCCCCAACTGATTACCGCCTGGCCATCACTGACCCCGACACTACGAAGCGACGTCTTATCGGTGCTCCTCAAACGTCCTCAAACCACCACCGACTTGATGGAGGCGATTTCGAAAGGGTTCATCACCGTCGGCGATCTTTCGCTCGATCAGCGTCAGTCGCTGCGGAGCCATCCAGATCGGGCAATTCGGACCGCCGCAGAAAAGCTATTGGCCGCTTCCGGAGGACTGGTAAGCGCTGATCGGCAGAAAGTTTTGGATGCTTATTCAGCAACAACACATAGCACCGGAGACGCAAAAGCCGGCAAGCAGTTGTTCACCAAAAATTGCGCGAATTGTCACAAACACTCTGGAGAAGGGAACGAGATTGGTCCCGACCTAACCGGCATGGCCGTCCATCCTAAAGAGGAATTGCTGATTCACGTTTTGGATCCCAATCGCAGCGTGGAGGGCAATTTCCGTCGGTATACCGTCTTGACGGCGGACGGTCAGGTTCTCAACGGGATGCTGGCGGCCGAATCACAATCCGCCATCGAACTGATTGACGCTGAAGCCAAACGACATTCGATTGCACGTGACGACGTCGAACGTATCACTTCAACCAACAAATCGCTCATGCCCGAAGGCTTCGAGCAGCAATTAAAGCCGACAGATATGACCGACTTGCTCGAGTTCCTCACCAGCAAAGGCCGCTTTGTGCCACTGCAGTTGGCTTCCGTAGCCACCGCTGTAAGCACGCAGGGACTGTTCAGTAATTCCGATGATGGACCGGATCGGCTGATCTTTCGCGACTGGAAACCGAAAGAGTTTGAAGGTGTGCCATTCTATTTGGTCGACCCACTCGGTAAGACGCGACCAAACATCATCCTGCTGTACGGACCCAATGGCCCACTCCCCCCCAAAATGCCCCGTAGTGTTTCGTTGCCATGCAATATGGTGGTCAAAACTTTGCACCTATTGAGCGGCGTTAGCGGTTGGGGCTTCCCTTTCGACTCCACCAAGTCGACGAGCATGATTGTGCGTTTTCAGTTTGCCGACGGTCAGACCGAGGACGTTCCGCTGATCAACGGCGTCCACTTTGCCGACTACATTCGCCGCGTGGATGTCCCGCAGTCGAAGTTTGCCTTTGCGCTGCAGGGCCAACAGATTCGCTACTTAAAGGTCGAACCGCGGCGGATTGCGCTCGTCAAGTCAATTGAATTGGTGAAAGGTCCCGATAATACAGCGCCTGTGGTGATGGCGATCACTGCCGAACAAAATCAGTAACCCAGGTCGATTACACCGGTAACTTGTTTTGGGACGACCCTTAGCGCAGGTAGCTCCGTCTCGGCAGGGCAGCGGACGCGTTGAAATCGCTGCGGCTGCACGTCCTCAAGTACTGCCAAGGCACCCGTCTGTTGTCTTACGGAGATTTCTGCGGTTACACGCCATGTGGCGATTACCTTGGCCTTTTCCAACTGCGGGCACCCCATGATTCTGCTGCGAAAACCGGAGCCTTACGCCCTTCGCCAATACCTCGACAACTACTTAACCAGCTCCTTCAGTTACGCAGAGGTAGGTGCTACCAATTCACAGTTACCTAGCGGTTACGCCATTAATCACACTCGCCGGCAACTAGGCCAGGGCATTAGGGCCTTTGAAGCAGGGTGCGATGCGCTCCGTTTGTGGCAGCAACTCCAATTGGGTTGGGTCGACTGTTGGCCGAAAAACGCGCCGTTGAGGCAGGGCGAGCAGCTAGCGGTGATCGGTCGGGCTTTTGGACTGTGGTGGCTTAACGCCTGTCGTGTTGTCTACACGCTTGACGATCGCCACGTCTTACCACGCTTTGGCTATGCGCATGGCACACTGTCTGACCACATAGCGATGGGGGAAGAACGCTTCCTGGTCGAAATGAACGCTGACGAAACCGTGTGGATTGACGTGCTGGCATTCTCCCGGCCGAACACGATGCTTGCCCACCTTGGGTACCCGGTAATGCGGCGAGCTCAAAAACGGTTTGGCATCGAGTCTGTCGAAAAGATTTTCCGCTTCGTCACTGCGGCACTCAGCCAGCCCCTGGAATCAACGAGCCAAACTTCCTTATTCGTAACGCAGCGCATCAATGGGATCGAGTCGACTGGCGCGCCAGGCAGGATAGTAGCCAAAGCCGATCCCAACCAGCGCGGAGAATACCAGAGCCACGCCGGCGGCTGGCAAACTGACCACAATTGGCCAGGGCCTGCCACTGGAAACTGCGTTGATAATCATCGTTAATCCGACCGAGGCGCCCACGCCCAAGGCGACACCAATGGCTCCACCGATGATCGATAATACGACCGATTCGACAAGGAACTGAAGCAGAATATCGCGCGACGTCGCGCCTACGGCCATGCGAATACCGATCTCCCGTGTCCGCTCCGTCACGGAAACTAGCATGATATTCATGATGCCAACGCCTCCTACCACTAACGAAATGCCTGCGATCGCCGCCAGCATCATGGTCAACGTGCCGGTGATGATGCCCAGCACGGCAGCGATTTCAGTGGTGTTGGCGACCTCGAAGTCAGCGGGCTGTCCGGGCACAATTTTGTGACGATCCAGTAGCAGTGAGCGCATTTCGATCTCGGCCGCCTTCATTGTCTCGGTGCTCCGGGCTGACGCCATAATTAGATTGACCGTATCAAAATTGCTCCCCTGCAAGCGTTTTCGCACCGTCGAATAGGGCATGACCAGCACATCGTCTTGATCCTCTCCGACCATGTTAGCCCCTTTGCGTTCAAGCACACCAACGACTTCGAAAGGGATATTCTTAACGCGAATTTGCTGGCCGATCGGGTTCGAAGTTTGGAATAGATTTTTGACGACGGTCTGCCCAAGCACACAGACTTTGTTGGCATTGGCCACATCGCGTTCAGAAAAGAAATTCCCCAAGCGCATTTGCCAGTTGCGAACGATCGGAAAACTCTCGTCGACACCAAAGGTTTCACGCGCGGTGTAGTTACTATTGCCGTAGATCGCTTGTCCGGTGGCGAAGACGAAGGGCGAAGCCGCCAACACACTTTCGCATTCCTCTGTCAGCGCGCGGCAATCCGCTGGCGTCAGCGACATAATTTGACTGCGAACTCCTCCGCGCGATTGCTCATTGCCAGGAATCACCACGATCACGTTTGTTCCCAAGTTTTGGAACTCGCCCTGAACTAACTGGCTGGCGGACATCCCCACCGAGACCATTGCGGTGACGGCCGCAATACCAATAACCACCCCCAGCACCGTCAACCCAGCGCGCATCTTGTTCTTGGCCAAAGCGCGGAGGGCGATGCGAATGGTGACAGAGTCAAACACGATTGAGCGGTACCTTTACGGAGGGATTTCAACAAGCCTTGTTAGCTTGATTGTAAAGGGCGATTCGCTTGGAGATACACCGCCGGGCCGATTATCCCAAGCGGAACCCTGGAAATGACCCGGGATTCCGCACTTACATGTCCCCAGCGTGCACGTCAATGACCAAATCGTCTCGTAAACTCGTACAATTAGCGGTATTGTCGGCGTTCGGTACTAGGATTACCTCATTGCAAAGCGCTTCTGTTGACTGACCATGAATTACTCGCCTCCTTTCAGGATCTTTGGGCTGAAGCGGATGCGATTTGGGAAACGAACCAAAGTCGACCTGAATACGCACTGTACGTGAGTGCAAATTACCAAGCCATCTTCGATCAGCTTTGTAAACTGCGAGGGCGTGTCAATACGGTACTGGAGTGGGGTTCGGGCTTGGGGGTCATGACCATTATGGCGGACCGCCTCGGCTTTGACGCGTACGGCATCGAAGCGGAAGCAGATTTGGTGAGGCTGGCGGAAGGTTTGGCGGACAAGTACCGAGCCAATCCGCGGTTTGTGGTTGGTTCCTTCATTCCAGCCGACTACGAGGAGGACTACGCGGCCGGTGAAGAATTCATTCGCACGTTGACGACAGCCACTCCAGCGTACGAAGAGCTCGACATGCAGCTCCGCGATTTTGATTTGGTGTACGCCTTTCCTTGGCCCGACGAACACGCGATTTACCGCAGCATCATGCGGCGGCATGCCTCGCGTCATGCGCTTTACATGCGTTACGACTCCCGCGATGGCCTCTCATTGACTCGCGTCGGCAAATCGATAAACGGTCGGTGATCAAGCGAAACTCCGGCGGAAACGCTCTTGTAACTAACCCCTGTAAACTCGTATGCTGCAAAAAAAGGCGTCGAGGAGACAACGCGTGGGACAAAAAAAATATCGGATCGGTGTGTTCATGCCGACTTGGGTTGGGGACGCGGTGATGGCGACCCCCACTTTGCGCGCGTTACGCACCGGCTTTGCGGATGCAAACCTGATTGGAGTGATGCGTCCGGTCATTCGTGATCTGCTCACCGGTACGGCTTACTTCGATGAATCCGTTGCGTTTAGCAAGCAGCGCACCGCTGGCTTGCCAAGTCGTTGGGGTTTGGTCGGCGAGCTACGCCGGGCCAAACTGGATGCGATGGTGCTACTGACCAATTCAATGTGGACCGCTGCGGTATCCAAAATGGCGGGAATCGGTCGGCTCGTCGGCTACGATCGCGATGCCCGCGGCTGGTTGTTGACGGACAAAGTCGCCATGCCGCAGCTCGCTGGAGCGAAGCAGCCGCCGCTAATGCCGGCCATCGATTATTATCTGAAAATCGCGGTGCACATAGGCTGCTCGGCCAGCGATCGACGCGTGCAGTTGGCGGTCACCGCCGCAGAAGCGTCGTTGGGAGAATCGCTGTGGCAACAAGTTGGCTTTGATGCGGAGCGGCCGACGGTCGTGATCAATAGCAATTCCGCGACTGAGCCAGCCCGACTGTGGCCAGCCGAAAAAGTCAAGGCGTTGGCGTATCAAATCGCCGACCAGCAGTCAATGCAAGTACTGTTGCACTGCGGTCCCGCAGAACGTGAGCTGGCGAATGCATTGGTAGCCGAAGTCAATCATCCCTTGGTCGCCAGTATGGGCATGGCCCAGCAATTGCCCATTGGCTTGACCAAAGCGGTCCTCGCGAAGGCGGACGCCGTGGTTTCGACCGACAGTGGCCCAAGACACATTGCGGTCGCCTTGAATCGCTCAGTCATTAGTCTCTTTGGCCCAACATCACCTGCAGGCACGCTAACCTACAATGTGCCTGAGACGATGTTAAGCATGCAACTCAATTGCCGCCCCTGCTACGCCAAATCATGTCCGCTACAACATGGCGATTGCATGCAAAAAATTGAAGTTGCGCAAGTTTACCAGGCACTGTGCGCAGCCGTTCGGGTCGCACTGGCCGCTTAATCTGCCGCTATTTACCGCTTTGTCACCCCTCACACTGCAAGCACAGTTGCCCATGTTTGTGTCAGGCTTTACCATCGTCCGCAACGCCGTGCGTTACGATTATCCAATCGTAGAGAGCATTCGTTCGCTGTTGCCACTGGTGGATGAGATGGTAGTCGCCGTCGGCGATAGCGCGGACGAGACTCGGGCACTGG
Organism: Pirellulales bacterium; assembly: GCA_038215215.1. GTDB lineage: Bacteria > Planctomycetota > Planctomycetia > Pirellulales > Pirellulaceae > Aureliella. Next base: position 7,303 of record JBBQRC010000001.1, on the reverse strand, counting down.
TGCTGAGTATTGATAGTCCCAAATTGCGTATCATCGACACCGTTTGGGACGAACAATTGCGACAAGGGGGCCAAGTGCTGGCAGCACAAACGAACCTCGCGCTCGAAGCCTGCCAAGGGGACTGGTGTTTCTATTTGCAAGCCGACGAGGTGCTGCACGAGCAAGATTACGAACGCATCCAGCACGCCATGCGGAGCAACCTCTCCCGCCGTCAAGTCGAGGGATTAGGCTTTCGTTACCATCACTTCCGCGCAGATTATGCGATCCGTGACCCCCTACCCTATCGGCGTCAGGTGCGTGTGGTGAGACCAGGGATCGGCGTGCGTTCCTTTGGAGATGCCTGCGGCTTTAAACTAGGTGATCGCAAACTCAATTCACTTTCGACGGGCGCATGGGTCTATCATTACGGTTACGTAAAGCCACCCAGTCACATGGCGGCCAAGATGGATTACTTTCTCAGCCTGTACGATGGGCGCCAAGTCGTCCCGGGCGAAGAGCTTCAAGCGGAAGACTACCAATGGGACTTGAGTACCTGCGAACCGTTTGCTGGATCGCATCCGCAATTCATGCAAGCCAGAATTGCGGCCAAAAATTGGATTACGCCCCAGGTGCAACTGGTGCCCAGATGGCGTAACAGTCGCTTTTGGACAGGATTGGCACACAAGAATTCGCGAACACTGCGGAGGTGGGCGACCAAAGCCCGCAAGTTGGCGTCCGGAATTCTGTAAGTCCCGCTCACGCGACCACGGTTGGTTTAATTGTGATGTTGATTCAATTCCAGGTACAGGCGTTCGTAAGCGGCGATCATTTTGGCCAAAGAGAAATGCTCCGCGATGCGTTGCTTGGCGGCTTGCCCCATGGCGGCGCGACGATCGGGCTGGCGCAGCAATTGGTCGGTGATTCGGGTCAGTGTGCCGGCGTCCCCCAAGGGAAACAATAAGCCGCTTTCATTGTGGACGACCAAATCGCGATTTCCAGGGATGTCGCTGGCGATAACGGGTATTCCTAGCGCCATCGCTTCCAGCACGCTGTTGCTCTGGCCTTCATACAAACTGCTGTTCCACAACACGTCAAAACCCGTCATGAGTTGCAAAGCGTCGTCGCGATGCCCAACCATCCGCACCGCTTCATCGCCACCAATTTGGTCGCGATATTTCAGTAACATGTCGCGATCCGGGCCGTCGCCTACGATCACCACGCAGACATCACGCAATGACACGCGTAGCAATTCGCCAGACCAAATGAGATCGCGATATCCCTTCTGCTTCCATAGGCGACCGACGGCTCCGACCAACAGACTGCGCGGCGGCAGTTGCAAGCGATCAAAGACCTCGCGGCGCGTTAGCGAGGGCACATCAGGAATGGTCACGGCGTTGGGGATAACCGTGAAATCCCCGGCTGGAATTCCATGTTGGGCATAGAAAGCGGGGATCGCAGAGGTGTTGGTGACGATCGTATCAGTGAACTTGTGGAGACGACGATCAATGGCAAAATTCCACCATTGCTTCCAGGGATCCACAGACCGCTCGCTGGCGATGATGATCGGTACCTGGGCATGCCGTGCAGCCACTCGTCCGTAACTGTTTCCTGCAAACAACCACGTTTGCACGATGTCGGGTTTGAGTTCCTTGAGCTTGCGAACAAGTCGCAGGTAGGCGGTGGGATCGAGTTTCCCGCGTTTGCCAATCAGGTGAACCGCGATGCCCTGATCGCGCAAGATGGACTCGTATGGCCCTGAGTGGGTTAAGACCACCACATGACATTCGAATTGATCGCGATCTAAGCCTGCGGCGAGCAGGGCGAGTTGCTTCTCGGCGCCACCTTGGACAAGCGTGGGGATAATTTGGCATATTTTCAGACGCATGGCCGCCTTCATTCGGTGTAGTAGCATGAGCTGCGGGCGGGCGACTTGTTCGTGCAGCTGGCAAGCAACGATTCCCAAGATCCACTGAACGCCAGCCCCATCATTTGTTGCCGCGCTTGAGCTGAGGCATGTCGCAACGCCTGCGGTTCATTAAGCCAACGTATCAATTTTTCACGTAAGTTTTCAACACTCCCGTCGCGAAAAACAAGTGGTGAATGGGGTTCCACAGCGAAGAAACTTTGGAGTTCAACGCCGTCCGCCACCAGTAACGGAATGAAGCTGGTGACGCACTTGGGCAGGAGCCAGCCCAGCCCCTGTCCGCGGGCGGGAATGACACACAGATCCGCCACCCTTAGCACTTCTTCCAAGTCCTCGAAAGCACCTGGCATGGCAATCAGATTGTGCCAACCGTTGTAGCGTAGTTGTTCATAAAGCCGGGCACGTTCGGAGCTATCCCCGAGCAACCAGACGCGCAACCCGCGATTGTCTTGCACAAGTGGGCCGATAGCGCGGATCAGCAATTCGACCCCCCCTCGCTGTGTCAATTCGCCGGGGCAGACGACCACCCGATCTGTACCTCGCACAAACAAATCATGGTTGATGTCGGCGAGTGCCTTGCGGGCAGCGGAGCGAACTGCTTCGGTGCGTGTCACAGCGGTTTGAGCATCGGAGATGCGAACGATTTTGTGATCTAAAATCCCCGCCGCTTTTAATCGCTGCAACGCATCGGCACGCGGCGCAATCACATAGTCTGCGCGGCGACACGCCTCCAAAGTCAGTGCACTGGGTTGCCATCGCACCTCGTTGCCGAGCGCCAGCTCCAGCGGATCAAAACGCACGATGACGGGCGGACGTTGCAGATTTTTCACTTGACTGAGAATCGCCTGGGCTTCCAGCTCGGCCGCATCGCAATAGATGACATCAAATTCAGAAATATGGTTGCTTACCCACTCCACCAACGCGCGGGTGTAGCGCGCGGTACGCAGTGGGTTGAGCGGGGCTAACTCAATGCGATGCACCTCCATTTCGCGGACATCGATTCGCGGTGACCAGCTATTGTGCCACCGCGCACTCAGAACACTGACACGTGAACAATGCGTAGCCAATGCACTGGCCCAGCTCAACAACCGCTGGGTACTGTCCGAGCAGATGGGCCAAAAACGACGCGACACGATCAGAACTCGCGGCGCTCCGGTCATACGAATTCGGCCTCTATTTCCGCTGGCTCAAGGACTGCCAAAAAAGGCAAGTTGCGATACAGATCTTGATAGTCTAATCCGTAGCCAACAACAAATTCATCGGGAATTTCAAAAGCTACAAAATCGGGCTTAAAAGCAACTTGCTGCCGACCCGCTTTATACAGCAAAACGGCACTGGCGAGGTTTTTGGGCTTCATTAACTGGATGCGACGGGTGATCTCTTGCAGTGTTTTACCGGTGTCAAAGATATCGTCAACCACGATGACTTCACGTTCCCTGACGTCCAACATCATGTCATCGCGTATCCATAACTCCCCAGAGGCCAGCCCACCTCGATAGCTACTGGCCTGAATCAGGCTCACCCTTACTGGCATGGTCAGACGGCGGATGAGATCCGCGATCAGGACCAAACTGCCGGTCATGACTGCCACGATCGTCAGCGGTCGCTCGCCATAGCGGCTGGAAATCTGTGCCGCCATGGCGTCGACGCCCGCCTGCAGTTGCTGTTCAGTCAGCAAGGTCTTCACAAGGTTATTCCAGTGTTACAAGGTGGACATTGGATGGCGGAAGGGAATATTCGCGTAAAACAGTTTCAACGGCTTTCGCCCAGTCGATTTTTTAACAACGGTAAATTTAACGACTCGTTGGACTTAAGGCGACTGGTCGCGAAGCTACTAGGTCTTGACCCCACATCCTCAGTCTGGATGATGGCCTAGTTAGGCTGCGCCGCCGTGTATCCAATCATGCTAATCGAAGGTCAAGAATGCGCCCGTTGCTGAGCGAACAAATACTGATTGACTTGCTCCCGGACTGGACCGGCGAAAAATTTCTCGTCATCTCCCCGGGGCGGGCACAAGCTGGCTGGTACCTGCTCAGCAAATATCCGCAGGGAGATGTGCAGGCCTGGTATGGTGATTTGTACGAGATGTCCGAGGCGAAAATGTCAGCCCTCGAAGCAGGCAGGCCACTCCACTTCCAATGTTCCAGCGATCTGCCAGAGGATGTTTACGATGTGATCGTGATGCCGGTACTCAAGAGTGGCGAAGCGGAATTGACGCGTGAACTGATGCAGCAGGCTCATCAGAGACTGAAGCTGGGAGGCTGCCTGGTGGTGTCGGTGGACAACCCTCGCGACACTTGGCTGCATGAGCAAATGAAGCCGCTGTTCGACAAAGTCACCTGTCAGCAACATCCGCACGGTCGGGCTTATTGGGGGAAAAAAACGAGGCCACTCAAACGATTGCGAGATTTTTCGTGCCAGTTCGAATTCAAACACGACGATCAGCTCATCAAAGCCTACAGTCGCCCAGGTGTTTTTGCGCACCGTAAGCTTGATGATGGGGCTCGGCAATTGCTCAAATGTGCCGAGGTCGCCCCCAGCGACAATGTCTTGGACTTTGGGTGCGGCAGTGGCGCCGTAGCACTTGCCTGTGCAGGTCAGACGACCGGTCGAGTCTTTGGGGTCGACGCCAATGCACGAGCCATAGAATGTTTGCAGCGGGGAGCGGCTTTAAATGGTTTTTCCAACGTCCAGGCTACCTGGAATGCCGACGGAAAACTCGGTTTGCCGGTGGCGATCGATGTGGCGTTGGCCAATCCGCCTTATTTTGGTGACGAGCGAATTTGGCAACACTTCGCTGATTCATGCATCTCGGTAATGCGTCCCGGTGGTTCACTGCTCATCGTGACCAAGCAACCGAATTGGTTTGCCGATTATCTCGACCCGAAGTTGGACTCGGTCAGCATCGCCAAAATGGGCAACTACTTCATCGTGCATGGTTGGACTCCGTAACGCTCGCAGGCTGCAGGCTCGCCCGCATCGAATTGGCCTCTGCATCCTGTGTAAATGGGCCGGAAAGACCGCTTAAACAAAATTTCTTGAATCGTTTCTTTTTGCCGGAAACTCAGTTTGACCCAAGCTTGGGGTAGTGTTATAGTTCAACACTAAGTAGCTATTGCTAAACCGTCCGGAGAGTACGCCCACGCCGCGTCATTTAACTCCGACATGGAGATATGCGGACCACCTCGGCGGGCTTCTGAGCCTCCAAAATCTTTCAAAACCGATTGAGTGAGCTGAATAAAGCACCTCCTCAGCGAGGCTGGCTTAAACCAAGAATTTTAATCTAAAATTCGGACCTTTTATCTTTCCGGTTAGGGGTTCGAGAGTATCAACAGCTCGATTCGGTCCCGGTGATCTGTTGATTCTGAATAGCAATTACGGGATGTGTTTCGGAGTTTGATAATGGGTAAGAAACTGTATTGCGGTAACCTCAGCTACAACGTGCGATCAGCACAGCTCGAGGAGATGTTTACTGAGTTCGGAAATGTTGTTAGCGCGCAGGTCATCGAGGATCGCGATACTGGACGCAGTAAGGGCTTTGGATTCGTCGAAATGTCGACCGAACAAGAAGCCACAGCAGCCATCAATGCACTCAACGGTAGAGATCATGATGGGCGTAGCCTCCAAGTCAATGAAGCTCGTCCACGCGAAGAGCGTTCTGGCGGTGGCGGTGGCGGTTACGGTGGTGGAGGTGGAGGTGGCCGGAGTGGCGGCGGCGGCGGCGGCGGCCGGAGTGGCGGCGGCGGCGGTGGTGGTGGTGGTGGTGGTGGTGGTGGTGGTCGCGATCGCTGGTAGTCCACCACACGTTGCTTGTTGCCATAGCATGGTTGACCACAGGTAGATCGATCCCTGTCGATCTGTACTGCTGAAAATAAGGATCGAGCGCTATGGATCACGGAATCCATGGCGCTCGATTTCATTTTGCTAGGAAACTTTTTGTTAAAGAGGTTTTAGTGCGCAGCCTTCCCCGATCGAGAACGCAACGGACCTCGCGCGATGAAGATGCTCATCGCTATGCTCGAACACCACCGGAAAAGAAAGCCGTACAGCATAACGCAGCCCAGCAGCTTGCCCGCCGAGGATTGCGCATTGGCAAAACCACAGTTGGCAAGGGGGTTTTTGCCACGCGCAGAATCGTCGATGGAACGTGCGTCGGTGAAATTGAAGGGCAGGTCATTCTCGACGACAATTACGAGAGTCGCTACTCGTTTGACCTCGAAGGTGGCGGCCAATTAGAACCTGCGCCACCTTTTCGATTCGTAAATCATTCCTGCGAACCGAATTGCGCTTTTGAGTTGATCGAGATTTCGCCGGCCTCTGAATCCCTGTCGCCGCACCCGCAGAGCCAGTCTTCGACTAGTTGTCCTCGCAAATTGCTGCTGTTCGCCATTTGCGATATTGAGAGCGGCGACGAGTTATCAATTGACTACAATTGGCCAGCCAGCTTTGCTATTCGTTGCCAGTGCAAAGCACCCTCATGCCGAGGCTGGATCGTTGACCCCAAACACCTCGTACCACTTGACTGAACGTCCCGTGGTGTTGAGCCATGGCGGCACGTTTGGCTGGTTGTAGCCTGCGTCGCCGCGATATCGACTTTGACGCCATGCCGATTTCGAACTTGGGCGAATTATCGAGCCGCTTGCAAGAGGTAGCTGAGCGCTCTTGCATTGCGGTCAGGTTCAGCTTCAAAGGCTTGCTTGGACTCAGCCGTTGAGAAAAATAGTACGCCCCCGCTGACGCTGTCATGCAGCCCGTATTGGAGCGAACCTTCGACCAATTTTCCTTGCTCTAAGAAGATCATGGGATCGTAACCGGAAAGCACTGGACTGTAGCGATCTGGGGCCGCGATGAATTGCTGAACAGCCGCTTCGCTTTGTAGCCAGTAGACTCGACCGCGATGTTGCACGGCGAACGTTTTATCCCCTGGTACCCAACTTCCGGTGGAGTTGAGGGCAATTGGGCAGTAGCCTTCAATGGCAGGAGCTTCGGCAGAACTTGCGGCGGCGCCCAGGCCATCGGCTACGGTAGGTTCGTTGACCACAGTGGATTGGCTTACCAGTGAGTGGGTTTTGGGCTGGAAGGTCGGCGCGATGGCACCTGAAGCAGCGGGGTTCGCGGGACTGCTTGACAGCGTCGGGATTGTCGGCGGCTGATGTGGCAATGAGGGGCAAGCGAGCAGGCTACCGTTTGCCGCCGGCTTAGGCATGGCTGCGTCGGACGCCTTGGCTGTAATCGGTTGTCCAGCAGCCGTGTAACATTGGCCATCCGGACTGCAATACGCTGCCTCTTCCGCTGCGAAATACGGGTTGCTGACCATCTTGCCGGTCGCGATCGGATTGGTGCTGGTCAGCGGGGCTTGGGGAGCGGCGGCTGCCAGGGCGACATTTGGCATGCCAGTCT